>CATMOC010000090.1 GCA_950071955.1 uncultured Mesorhizobium sp.
GTGATGAGGTTGCCGTCGCGCACGGTTTCGGAATCTTCCCACTTCGAACCGGCATTGATCATGTCGGTCCTGATCGAGTGGTACGAGGTCACCCGCTTGCCTTTGACCAGGTCTGCCTCGATGAGGAGCCATGGTGCATGGCAGATGGCCGCGACGGGCTTGCCGGCGCGCGAGAAGGCCTTCACGAAATCCACCGCCTTCTTCTCGACGCGCAGCAGATCCGGATTGATCTGTCCGCCCGGCAGGACGATGGCGTCATAGTCGGCAGCGTTCGCCTGATCGAGGACGCGGTCCACTGCAACGGGCTCGCCCCAGTCCTTCTTGTCCCACCCCTTGATCTCGCCGCTCTCTAGCGACACGACCTCGACGGTTGCGCCCGCTTGCCGCAGTTTCGACAGCGGGACCTCGAGTTCCGACTGTTCGAAGCCGTTGGTGGCGAGGATCGCGATCCTCGATTGCGCGATGTCGGGCATGATATTGCTCCTGCTGAATGGTGACGCAGGAGAACGCCCCAGATGCGTTTTTGTTCGGCGCCTCTGCGAGGGGCGGGGGTCAGTCCGAAAACAGCGCCTGCAGCCGGGCGAAGGAATAGCCCTTGCGCGAGAACTCGAATGTCCCCTGATCCAGCATCTCGCGCGCCGCCGCTTCCACCACGCCGAAGGCCGCAGTGGTGAGCTTCGACCCGAGCGAGATGCGTTTGGCACCGGCTTCGGCGAGCTCCTGCACGGAAAAGCTCGGAACCGCGAGGATGTTGACCGGCTTCGTGACAGCCGAACAGACCGCCTTCACCTGCTCGATGCTGGTGAGTCCCGGCGCGTAGAGCACGTCGGCTCCCGCCTGCTCGAATGCCTGCAAACGGCGGATCGTGTCGTCGAGGTCGGGACGGTCGTGCAGGAAATTCTCCGCGCGCGCCGTCAGCACGAAGTCGCGCCGGAGCGACCGTGCCGCTTCGCTTGCGGCGGCGACCCTCTCGACCGAGAGCGAAAAATCGTAGATCGCATTCGTCTCGTCGCCCGAAAAATCCTCGAGCGAGCAGCCGGCGAGACCGGCGGCTTCGGCGGCGAACACCGTCTCGGCAGCGAAGTCCGGCGCGTCTCCCTTGCCCTTCTCCAGATCCGCCGAGACCGGCAGGTCGGTGGCCAAGACGAGTTCCTTGCAGTGGGCGATCATCTCGTCGAACGCGATGCCGCCGTCCGGCCGTCCGCGCGAGAAGGCGTAGCCGGCACTCGTGGTGGCGAGCGCCTTGAAGCCGAGCGAGGCCAGGAATTTCGCGGTGCCGACATCCCAGGGATTGGGAATGACGAATGCGTCCGCCGACGAATGCAGCGCGCGAAAGACCGCGCCGATGTCCCTGCTCCTGTCCATGGCCGTTCCTGAATCCGTGAACCCGCAGGCGGCATTTTAGCCGCTCGCGCCGGGCGCGGCAAAGCCGGTCGGTTGGTCCAGGCCGATCATTCCTGACACCCGCCGCATGTCGTCGAACAGAATGCCGCCGGCCCTTGCCAGACCTTCGCGGTCCGAAAGGGGGTCGCCGCAATAGGCGTAGACGCGCATGCCGGCCGCGATGCCGGCAGCCGTACCGGCGACGGAATCCTCAAGCACGATGCAGTTCTCGGCAGAGAATCCCATCGTCGCGGCGGCGTGCAGGAAGAGGTCCGGGAACGGCTTTCCGCGGGCAACCATGGTGGAACTGAACATTGCACCCTCGAAGTGGGGCAGCAGTCCGGTCGCACCGAGCGTTATGTGCATCTTGGAGAGGCGCGCCGAGGATGCGACACAGAAGGGAATTCCGGCCGCGCCGAGCGCTCTGATAAATGCTTCCACATGCGGAACGGCCTCGACCCCGTTCGCGAAAAGGTCCGGTAGTCCCGCGTTCCACCGGTCGACGAAATCGGCGCCGAGATCGACGCCCGCCGCCTCGATCTCCTCCTGCACCGATCGCATGGACCGCCCGCAGAAGCGGCCCCGGCATTCCTCGTAGGTGACGGGGAATCCGGCCTGCGTCAGCCATTCGGAGAGCTTGCGGTTGGCCAGCGTCTCGGTGTCGACGAGGACGCCGTCGCAGTCGAAGATCACGAGGCCGGGCGGCCTCATCGGGCGCCCGTCGAGCCGAAGCCGCTCGCGCCGCGCGGCGTCTCCTGCGCCACCACGCTTTCCTCGACTGTCGCCTGGACCACGGGCGCGATGACGAGCTGGGCGATGCGCATGCCCCGGGTGAGCGCGAAATCCTCGTCGCCCAGGTTCACCAGCAGAACCTGCACCTCGCCCCGATAGTCGCTGTCGATGGTGCCGGGCGTGTTGAGACAGGTGATCCCATGCTTCAGCGCCAGCCCCGAGCGCGGCCGCACCTGGCCCTCGTGACCGGCAGGAATCTCGAAGACCAGACCGGTGGGGACGAGGGCGCGGCGCCCCGGCAGGATGATCAGATTGCGGTCTTCCGGGATCGCCGCCCGCAGATCCATGCCGGCCGCGCCCGCGGTCTCGTAGGCGGGCAAGGTGAGGCCTTGCGAATGCGGCAGACGGACGATCGGGAGAACGATGGACATGGCGTCATTTGGCCGGGGTCCGTGCATGCGTCAATAGCTCCCGGAACGTTCGGCGTCCGCCATGCACCACTTGCATGTCTCACCTGTCCGTCCGGCATGGCTCCCCAATGTCGCCGAACTTGAAAGGTAAGCATGCTCATTATATATGGCGCTCATGAAACACGGTGACGGCACGGAACGACTCGGATTCCTCATCCACGATGCGGCGCGCCTGATGCGGAAGCGGTTCGAGATGCGGGCGGCCGGACACGGTCTGTCGGCCGCCCAGTGGCGGCTCCTGTTCCGTCTCGTCAAGGAAGAGGGAATGGCCCAGGCGAGACTGGCGGAACTGCTCGAGATCGAACCCATCAGCGTCTCGCGTCTGCTCGACAGGATGGAAGAGGGCGGATGGATCGAGCGCCGTCAGTCGGCCTCGGATCGCCGCGTCCGCGTCGTCTATCCGACCGGGAAGGCCCGCGCGACGTTCGGCGCCGTCAAGGAGGTGGCGGGGACCATCTATCAGGAGGCACTGGAAGGTATGTCCACGGCCGAGCGGAGCGCACTCGTGCGTGGCCTGGAAACGATTCTCGCCAACCTGGCGGACGGCGAGTCGGGAGCGCGGTGCGAGCCGGTACCGGCGGAGCAGAAGACGGTTGGCGAGCGGGTGCCGGAAGCAGAGGAAGGTACACACGGATGAACGCCAGGACGAAGGCCGACGAGACGGCGGAAAAAATCGAGTTGAAGATGAACGAGGCGAGCACCCCGCAAACGCCCGAAGCCGCGACACCGAAGAAGAAGCGTCGTGCTTCGCGCCTTCTCCTGATGATTGCCGTTCCCGCGGCACTCGTGGTGGGCGGGGGATATGTCTGGGCCACCGGCGGGCGCTATCAGGAGACCGAGAACGCCAATCTGCGCCAGGCGCGGATTTCGGTGACGGCCGAGGTTTCAGGCCGGGTCATCGAGGCCAACGTCTCCGAAAACGAGCATGTGCGGGCCGGCGACGTTCTGTTCGAGATCGATCCCGAGCCCTATCGCATCGCGCTGGCGCAGGCGGATGCCGCCCTGGCGGCCGCGCGGCTTCAGGTCGAGCAGCTTCGGGCAGGATACCAGAAGGCCGTCGCGGAGGCCGATGTGGCCGGCAACGAGGTCGACTACCTGCAAAGCGAGCTGGGGCGTCAGGAATCGCTCACCGACAAGGGTATCGGCACCAAGTCGGCGCTCGACTCCGCGCGTCACGATCTCACCAAGGCAAAGGAACAGTACGCCGTTGCTCAACAAGGCATCGCAAGCGCCAGGGCAGCCCTTGCAGGCAATCCGGACATCGAGACCGACGATCATCCGGCGGTGATGGCTGCGCTCGCCGCGCGGGAGAATGCCGCATGGAAGCTCGGGCTGACGACGGTGGTCGCGGCCGGAGACGGCGTGATCGCGCAGGCGTCGTCCTTCAAGGAAGGCCAGATGGTTTCGGCCGGGACGGCGCTCTTCACCCTGGTCGAGACCGGCGATTCGTGGATCGACGCCAACTTCAAGGAAACCCAGCTGACCCACATGAAAAAGGGCCAGAAGGCGGAGGTCTGGATCGACGCTTTCCCGGACAGTCCCCTCGAGGCGACGATCGATTCGATCGGCGCGGGCACGGGCGCGGAATTCTCGCTGTTGCCGGCGCAGAATGCCACCGGCAACTGGGTCAAGGTAACCCAGAGAATCCCGGTCCGTCTCAGGCTCGAAGCGAATGACGACCTGGCCGCCGCGCTTCGCACGGGAATGAGCGCCACGGTGGAGGTCGACACCGGCAAGGCGCGCGGCCTGCCGGACTTCGCCTCCCTGTTCGGCAGCGCGGTCGCCGCCGAGTAGCGCCGTTTCCCTCTCAGGAGGGAACGAGGGCAGAGAACGATGGAAAATTCCTTCACCGAGGTGCCGCATCGCGGGCTGATCACCCTATCGATCATGCTCGCCACGATCATGCAGGTGCTCGACACCACGATCGCCAACGTCGCGTTGCCGACGATGACGGGCGATCTTGGCGCGAGCCAGGACACCATCACATGGGTGCTGACGTCCTATATCGTGGCCGCGGCGATCATGACGCCGGTCACCGGCTGGCTCTCGGACCGGATCGGCCGGCGCGAACTCTTCCTCGTCACGATCGTCGGCTTCACCGTCTCCTCCATGGCCTGTGGCCTGGCCTGGAACCTGGAGTCGATGGTGCTGTTCCGGGTGACCCAAGGGCTCTTCGGCGCCGCGATCGTGCCGCTTTCCCAGACCTTCCTGCTCGACATCAATCCGAAGGAACGCCACGGCTCGGCGATGGCCATGTGGGGCGCCGGCATCATGGTCGGCCCCATCATCGGCCCGACGCTCGGTGGCTGGCTCACCGAGACGCTCGACTGGCGCTGGGTCTTCTTCATCAACCTGCCGGTCGGCATCATCGCCTTCCTCGGCTGCGCCGCCTACCTGCCGCGGGTGGCCAAGCGGCTTCGCGGGTTCGATTTCTTCGGCTTCGCCATGCTTTCGCTGGGCGTCGGAGCGCTACAGCTCATGTTGGACCGGGGCGGCGAGGTGGACTGGTTCTCGGCCGCCGAGATTTGGATCGAACTCGGCCTGTCGATCACCGGATTCTGGATCTTCGCGATCCACCTGCTTACCGGCAGCGAGACCTTCATCGATCCCGCGATCTTCCGCGACCGCAACTTCGTCACCGGCCTCGTCTTCATCTTCATCGTCGGCATCATCCTGCTGGCCAGCCTGGCGCTGCTCCCGCCGATGCTGTCGCGGCTGTTCGACCACTCGACCATCCGCACCGGCCTGGTCATGGCGCCGCGCGGAGTCGGCACGATGATCTCCATGATCCTCGTCGGGCGGCTGGTGCGGATCGTCGACGCACGCCTGCTGGTCGTGGCCGGCCTCGCTCTGACGGCGTGGTCGCTGCACGACATGACGGGCTTTTCGCCCCAGATGGACGACCGGCTCATCATCGTTTCCGGCGTCGTCCAGGGGCTCGGCCTGGGGCTGGTCTTCGTGCCCCTGTCGACGGTTGCCTTCGCCACGCTCGAACCGCGGTTCCGCACCGACGCCGCGAGCCTCTTCAGCCTCGTGCGCAACATCGGTTCGTCGATCGGAATTTCCGTCGTCACCGTCATGCTCACGCGGAACGTGCAGGTGAACCATGCGGAATTGTCGACCGCCATCAACCCGTTCAGCCCGGCATTGCGCGCCATTTCGCCGGCCGCAGCCAACGGTGATCCCGCTGCGCTGTCGCAGATCGACCAGCTCGTGAACGCCCAGGCTCTGATGATTTCCTACATCGACGATTTCAAGCTGATGATGATCGTCACGCTGTGCGCCATTCCACTGGCCCTGCTCCTGCGCAAGCCGAGGGCCGTCGCCGCCGCTCCGGCCGCAGCCCACATGGACTGACCCTGCTACTGGTGCGCCCGAGCCGGCTCGATCTTTCGGCCGAGCGTCCGTTCGATCTCGGCCTTGGCTTCGTCCGGCGTCCGGAAATGGTCGGAGTAGACATAGCCGCAGCCGATCCGGTCCTGCGTCGAGATCGACCACATCCAGCCCGCCTCCTGCGCCAAAGCAAGCGTGAAGGGAGACATCTCCGACCCGTCCTCGTGGTCGAGCCAGAACGGCATGGCGCGGTTTACCGGCAGCGTCGACCGGTAGGAGACCCATTCTGCGCCCATCTCGCCGCAGATAAGCCTTCGCCTGAAACCGGTGCAGTCGATAAAGAAATCACCCGCCGCTTCGCGGTTCCCGTCGAGCAGGAGGGCCTCGATCCGTCCGGTTTCGGCATTCTTGCGGGCGCCGACCAAAAAATGGATCGGTCTCGGAAAGGGCGCTTCATCGCGCCGGTTCCCCGGACAGACGCGGTCCGAACCGCCTCGCGGTCGCGGCACCTACTCCATCCCGAGCGATGGGCAGCTTCCGGTTGGTGCCGTTTGCATGTATGAGACGATGGCGAACGGCGGCCGGTGGGACCGCCGATAGAACGGGATCGTTTGCCATGCCCCACGCAGAGGCCTCGACGTCGTCGGGAGCAGGAGTGAAGGCCGGGTGGTTCGCCGTCCTGCTGCTGGCGCTTGTCTACCCCGGCGCTTCCGCGATGGCGGCGGACTGCAAGAGCATGCCCGCTCCGCAGGTTAACTGGGAGGATTGCACCAAGAGCAATATCGTCATGAGGGGGGCGAAGCTCGGGGGCGCAACCCTGGCCGGTGGCGACTTTACCCTGACCGACCTGCGCGACGCGGATCTGCGGCAAGCCGACCTCCAGAAGGCCACCCTGGTGCGTTCCTCGCTCGCCGGCGCCAATGCGGCGGGTGCGAACTTCGGACGGGCGGAGGCCTATCGGACGAGCTTCGCCGGAATGCAGGCGGACGGTGCGAGCTTCGCCGGCGCGGAACTGCAGCGCGCCGATTTCTCCGGCGCGATACTGGCAAACGCGAATTTCGAGAAGGCGGAGCTCGGACGCGCCAGTTTCGAGAAAAGCCGCCTGGGGGGAGCGCGCTTCACGCTGGCCAACCTTTCGCGCGCCAACTTCGTCGGTGCCGAGTTGGACGGCGCAGTCGATTTCGAGAACGCCTTCATGTACCTGACGAGGATCGAAGGTCTGGATCTGTCGTCCGCCAGCGGTCTTGCCCAGGCGCAGGTAGATCTCACCTGCGGCGACGGCGATACGAAGCTCCCGGCCGGACTTTCGCCTTCCGCTTCCTGGCCCTGCACGTTCGACTGACCTCCCGGCCGCGCACCGGCCGACGCGAATGATGCCCCCGCCAAATTCGCGTTCGACAGTCCTTTTCCGCCCCGCTATAAGCCCGCGCAATCAACGGACATCGCAGACATGACGGAAGCCATAGAAAAGGCGGTCGCGCGCCGCCGCACCTTCGCGATCATTTCGCACCCCGACGCGGGCAAGACCACGCTGACCGAGAAGCTGCTGCTTTTCGGCGGAGCGATCCAGCTCGCCGGCGAGGTCAAGGCCAAGAAGGACAAGATCCAGACGCGTTCCGACTGGATGAAGATCGAGCGCGAGCGCGGCATTTCCGTCGTCACCTCGGTGATGACCTTCGAGTACGGCGATCACGTCTTCAACCTGCTCGACACGCCGGGCCACGAGGATTTCGCTGACGACACCTACCGCACGCTGACCGCCGTCGACAGCGCGGTCATGGTCATCGACGCGGCCAAGGGCATCGAGCCGCGCACGCTGAAGCTGTTCGAGGTCTGCCGGCTGCGCGACATACCGATCGTCACCTTCGTCAACAAGATGGACCGCGAGACGCGCGATCCGTTCGAAATCCTGGACGAGGTGGAGGAGAAGCTCGCGCTCGACACCGCGCCAGTCACCTGGCCGATCGGCCGCGGCCGGAGCTTTGGCGGCACCTATCATCTGGCAGACAATGCCATCCGTCACGGCGACGCCGACAAGGACTGGATCAAGGTCAACGGCCCGCAGTCGGAGCAGGTATCGGGCATGCTCCCGGCCAACGAGCGCGACGCCTTCGTAGAGGAGATGGAACTGGCGCGCGAGGCGTGCCGGCCCTTCGATCTTTCCGCTTTCCGCGACGGGCATCTGACCCCCGTCTTCTTCGGCTCGGCGCTGCGGAATTTCGGCGTACGCGATCTCATCGAGGCGCTCGGCGCCTGGGCACCCAGTCCGCGCGACCAGGAGGCCGACACGCGCACCATCCATGCGACGGAGGACAAGATGACCTCCTTCGTCTTCAAGATCCAGGCCAACATGGACCCCAACCACCGCGACCGCATCGCCTTCGTCCGGGTCTGTTCGGGCAAGCTCGAGCGCGGCATGAAGGCCAAGCTCGTGCGCACCGGCAAGCCGATGAGCCTGTCCGCGCCGCAGTTCTTCTTCGCCCGCACGCGCGTCACAGCTGATGAGGCTTTTGCCGGAGACGTCGTGGGCATCCCCAACCACGGCACGCTGCGGATCGGGGACACGCTGACGGAGGGGGAGGAACTCCTGTTCCGGGGCGTCCCGAACTTTGCGCCCGAAATCCTGCGGCGCGTCCGGCTCGGCGACCCGATGAAGGCCAAGAAGCTGAAGGAGGCGCTGCAGCAGATGGCCGAGGAAGGCGTGGTCCAGCTCTTCACGCCCGAGGACGGCTCGCCGGCGATCGTCGGCGTCGTCGGCGCGCTGCAGCTCGACGTGCTCAAGGAGCGGCTCGATGCCGAATACGGCCTGCCGGTCGATTTCGAAATGGCCCGGTTTTCGGTCTGCCGCTGGATCTCGGCGGATTCGCGCGCCGAGCTCGAGCGTTTCGTCGACGCGCACAAGGGCGACATCGCCCGCGATCTCGACGGCGACCCGGTGTTCCTCGCCCCGCACGAATTCGGGCTTAACTACGAGGCCGAGCGATGGAAGATGATCCGTTTCGCGGCGATCAAGGACTATCAGGTGCGCGAGGCGGCGTAGGCCCACTCGTATCAAAGCCGGTGACGCTCCATCAACGGACTTCCCGGCCCCGCGCTTGCCGCGGCTGTTGGTCCTCCCTTGCCGGCCGTGGTATCTAGCCGGCTGAGGCATCCGGATGATTTCGACCACCAAAGTCGCCAGAACCAGGAACGCTGCCGTTCGACGCGAACGGAGCCGGCAGGTCGATTCCCGCGCCGTGGAATCGCTCGTCAACTGGATGATCGACGGTGCGCGTCCGAGTGCCAGCGCGCATACCATCATCGACGGCATCTGCCGCCGGCTGGTGGCCGCCGGTGTTCCGATCGACCGCTTCGCGCTCTTCATCAACCCGCTGCATCCCAACGTCGCCGCCCGCCGCTTTACCTGGACGGCGGCGGACGGCGTGAAGATGGGGGAAGGGGCGATCGGCCTCTTCTCGGAGGACCAGTACATCAAGAACCCGCTGCCCACGGTGACCGCCGGACAGGTGACCATACGTCGCCGCCTGACCGACCCCGATGCGCTGGCCGAGTTCATCATCCTGGGCGAATTGCGGGCCGAGGGTTTTACGGACTATCTGGCGCAGCCGCTGATCTTCACCACCGGTGAAACGCATGCCGCGACCTTCTCGACCAAAGATCCTGACGGCTTCTCCGAACCGCAGATCGAAGCCCTCGAACGCGTCCAGAAACCGCTGGCCCGCCTCGTTGAGGTCTACCTCCTGCGGCTCAATGCGGCCTCCATCCTGTCGACCTATGTCGGGCGCGGCGGCGGCGAACAGATCCTGCAGGGACGCGTCCATCGCGGCGACGGGGAGGAGATCGACGCGGTGATCCTGTTCACCGACCTCATCGGGTTCACGGAACTCTCCAACCGGCTCTCGGGGCCGCAGATCGTGACCATGCTGAACGACGCGTTCGATATCGTCGTGCCGCCTGTTGAAGCGCATGGCGGCGAGATCCTGAAGTTCCTCGGCGACGGGTTCTTCGCGATCTTCCCCTTCGGGAAGTCGATGCGCCTCGAGGAGGCGACGAAGGCGGCTAGCGAAACGGTCCTGGAGGGCGAAGCCAGGCTCGCCCAGTCGCGGGTCGGCGAAACGGTCGCCTTCCGATCCGCCCTGCATGCCGGACGGTTCCATTACGGCAACGTCGGCGGAGCCAACCGGCTGGACTTCACGGCGATCGGCCGCCCGGTGAACTACGCCGCGCGGCTGCTTGCGGCGGCATCC
>CATMOC010000091.1 GCA_950071955.1 uncultured Mesorhizobium sp.
TTGCCCAGTTGCTCGTGCGCCGACTTCTGCTGACGGAAAAATCCGCCACAATCGTCTTCTGGTTCTCGATCACCTCTACCGCGGCGGGGCTGGCGACGCTTCCCTTCGGCTGGTCGCCGCTCTCGCCGACGCAAGCATGTTTTCTCATCGGAACCGGCCTCTGCGGCGGGATCGGTCAGATCCTGATGACCGAGAGCTACCGGCACGCCGACATGTCGACCATCGCGCCGTTCGAATACACCTCGATGCTGCTCGGCATCGTTATCGGCTACTTCGTGTTCAGCGAGGTTCCGACACTCTACACCATCGTCGGCGGCACCATCGTCGTCGGTGCGGGGCTGTTCATCATCTGGCGCGAACAGAAGCTCGGCCTCGCCACCGCGGCGGCCCGCAAGGTGACTTCGACGCAGGGCTGAACGGCATCGCTCGAAATCGGGGACTGTTTCAAAGACAATAACTTACGCCGAACAAGAGAATCTGGAGGGGAAGGGGCTTCGAAGCCGCTTCAGCCTCCGTTCGCCGCGAGATCGGCAGCCATTTGGCGCAGCCTCTCGCCCGTTTCCCGGTCGGCCGCGAAGAAGGTCTCGATCGCGAGTTCCGACAGCGTCACGTCGAGCGGGGTGCCGAAGACGGTGATGGTCGAGATGAACGACAGGATCGTGTCTCCCGCCCTGATGCGCAGCGGGATCGCGATGGCCGCCGGGTCGTAGGGCGCCGGCGGACCCGATCGCTTCGGCGCCGGATATGACCGGAGTTCCGCCTCCAGATCGCGCAGTCGCGGCTCGGCGACGTCCTCGTTGAGACGCCGCAGGCGCTCCAGCAGATGGTCGCGCCATTCGGCGAGGTTCTCGATGTGCGGCGCGAGCCCGCCGGGATGCAGGCTGAGGCGCAGGACGTTGACGGGCTCGGAAAGCAGCGAGGCATCCCGCACCATCGCGAGAAATGGCTGCATCATCGCGTTCGCCCGCACGAGGTTCCAGGCGCGGTCGACCGCGATCGCCGGGTTCGGCTCGTGTCCCTTCAGCACGAGTTCCACCGCGGCGAGCGCCGGTCCGAGCGAGGGATCGTCGAGCCGTCGTTCGGGAAAGCCGGGCGCGAAACCGGCCGCGAGCAGCAGCCTGTTGCGCTCGCGCAGCGGCACGTCGAGCCGCTCGGCCAGGTGCAGCACCATCTCGCGCGAGGGCCTGGCGCGGCCGCTTTCGACGAAACTCAGATGCCGTTGCGAGACCTCGGCTTCCAGCGCCAGATCGAGCTGGCTCATGCGCCGCCGCGTGCGCCATTCGCGCAGCAGCGCGCCGGCGGAGGACGGTCGGGCGGGGGAGGGGGCGAACTTGGTTTCCATGGCGCGACGATAGCCGATGCCGCTGCCGCTTCCCATTACCTCGGGCGTAATCGCTTCGCCGCGTTTCGAGCGCCATGGTTCGGTTACCGGGCGGACGCAGCCAAGCGGCGAGCCGTCTGGGAAAGATCAAAGGAGAAAGCCGATGTCCATTCCCATGACCCTTTACCTGCGCAACGCCCTGCGCCTCGACGCGGTCGTCAGCGCGGCCGCCGGCCTGCTGATGACCTTCGGCGCCGGGCTGCTTGGCCCGTTTCTCGCGCTTCCGCAACCGCTCCTGTTCTGGGCCGGCGTTATCATCTTCGCGTGGGTGGCGCTTCTCGTCACCGTCGCCCGCCGCGAAGCGGTCTCGCGGCATGTCCTCATCGACGTCGTGGCGGGCAATGTGCTGTGGGCGGCCGCGAGCGTCGGGATCCTGGTCGGCGGCCTGGTCACGCCGAACACGTTCGGCATGGTTTTCGTGCTCGCGCAGGCCCTGGCGGTGGGCGTCTTTGCGGCCCTCCAGGCGACGGCTCTGCGCGCTGCCGGAACCGCCCCCGCTTGAGCGCCGTCAGCCTGGCGGAAGGCCCCGGCGCCCGATCGCACCGGGGTGTCTAGTTCGCGAGCCAGGGATTGACGTCGAAGACGATCGTCGGCGCGCCCGAATAGACTCCGCTGAAATCCTCGCCGTGCTTGCGGCCGTGGTGGCGGCGATCGTCGTCGCGGCGATAGTGGCGGTGGTGTTCGTTCCAGCGCCGCGCGTGGCCCGCCTCCGACCGGAAATCCCGTTCAATGCGCACCCGGTCGTCGTGACGACGCTTCTGATGGCGGTATCCATGCTTGTGGTCCCAGTCTCGATCCCACCGGTGGTCGTCGCGGCGATACGAGTGCCCGCCCTCGAAACCCTTGGGGGCCTTCTTCCTGTAGCTGCGCCGGTCCATGTCCCGGTTGTCCCGGCGGTAGGTCTGGCCGCCCTCGGCGCGCGGCGTCTGTGCGGCCTCGCCGCTGCGGTAGTTGCTTCCAGCCGAGGCCGGCGCGGCCGAGACCACCAGAAGGGTCGCGACCGCGGCGAGATACGCGCGGATGGAGGAAAGCCTGATACGCATCGTGACACTCCGGTTTACGCGGACCCTCTGCGATCCGCCGTCAGCATAGCACGGCCGAGCCGTCTTGCCCAACGGGCCGCAGTAGGACAGGTTCCCCAGGCGCCGATCTGCGGGAGATCGCGCCGGACCGCCGTCCGGTTTCCGCGACCGATCAGTTTGCGATGGCTTCCTCCAGCTTGTCCTGCGTCCTGGTCTCGAAGTCGCTGGCGTCGTGCCGCTCGTGCAACTGCTCGGACGGATTGCCGACGGCGCGGTTGACCATGCGGCCGCGCTTCACGGGTTCGCGCATGCCGATCTGCTTCTGCCAGCGGTCGACATTCGTGTAGGTCTTCACGTCCAGGAATGTCCCGGAGTTCTCGTAGCTCTTCCCGGCCACCATGTTGCCGTACCAGGGCCAGATCGCCATGTCGGCGATCGTGTAATCCTTACCGGCCATGTACTCGTTGTCCGCCAGGTGCCGGTCGAGCACGTCGAGCTGACGCTTGACCTCCATCGAGAAGCGGTCGATCGCATATTCGATCTTGATCGGCGCATAGGCGAAGAAGTGGCCGAAGCCGCCGCCCAGATAAGGCGCGCTGCCCATCTGCCAGAACAGCCAGTTCAGGCACTCGGTACGCGCCGCATGGCCGCTCGGCAGGAAGGCGCCGAACTTCTCGGCCAGATAGAGCAGGATCGAGCCGGACTCGAAGACCCGGATGGGCTTCGGCCCGCTGCGGTCCATCAGCGCCGGGATCTTGGAGTTCGGGTTCACGGCGACGAAGCCGCTGCCGAACTGATCGCCGTCGCCGATCTTGATGAGCCATGCGTCGTACTCCGCGCCGGCATGGCCGAGCGCGAGGAGCTCCTCCAGCATGATCGTCACCTTGACGCCGTTCGGCGTGGCCAGCGAATAGAGCTGCAGCGGATGCTTGCCGACCGGAAGTTCCTTCTCGTGCGTGGGGCCCGCGATCGGGCGGTTGATGCTGGCGAAGCGGCCGCCATTCTCCTTGTTCCAGGTCCACACCTTCGGTGGCGTATAGGTTGCGGTGTCGGTCATCGCGTGTTTCCGTTCCTTGGTTCGGGTGGAGGATTTGGTGTCGGTTGGGGCGTGCCGGGGGAGCTACGGCGAAGAACCGTAAAGCCGCAGCTTCGCCTTTATGTCCAGGAAGTCGCGCCACGCCAGCCGCTTGTGGGCGGGATTGCGCAAGAGGTAGGCCGGGTGGAGGGTCGGCATCGCGGGGATCTCCGTCCCGGAAGCAGTTCTGTGGACCCGCCAGTTCCCGCGCAGGCGCAGCACGCCCTCGCTGGCGCCGAGCAGCACTTTGGCGGACGGTCCGCCCAGCGTCACCAGCACCTTCGGATTGGCAAGCTCCACCTGCCGCTCGATGAAGGGCCGGCACAGTTCGGTCTCGAGCGGCGTCGGTGTCCGGTTTCCCGGCGGGCGCCAGGGGATGACGTTCGCGATGTAGGCGCCCGATCGGTCGAGACCGATCGCGGCCAGCATGCGGTCGAGCAGCTTGCCCGAACGGCCGACGAAGGGCAGGCCTTCGATATCCTCTTCGCGGCCGGGCGCCTCGCCGACGAACATGATGTCGGCTTGCGGGTTGCCGTCGGCGAAAACGAGGCTCTTGGCCGTGAACTTGAGATTGCAGCCGTCGAACCCGGCCAGGATCTCGCGCAGCTCCTCCATCGACGCCGCCGAGCGGGCGAGTTCGCGCGCGCGTGCCGCCTGCGCCTCGTCGGGAATGGCGGCGGGAGGCGCTGGCGGCCGGGGCGCGGCAGGCATGGCCGGAGCTTGTCCCAGGCGCCGCCGCGTTTCCGGCGCCATGTCTGGCCTTTCGGCCGGAGCTGGATCGGGCGCCGGCCGCGCCAGGCGCGCCTCGCTTTCGGCGAAACGATCGACGGGCGCGTCTTCCAACGCTTCGTCGGCGCCGCTGTCGGCATAGAACAACAGAAGTTCCCGCAGGTCGGGCTGGTGGATTCCCATGACACGCCTTCTAGCACGCCGCGGCGTCGTGTCGAATCGCGCGCGGTTCACGAAGACGGGATGCGCGGGTCCTGCACGAGATAGAAGGTCCGCTTCGGGGTGAAGTCGGAAATGAGGAACGCGAAGCTCGCCTCGGCGCCTGGATCGACGAAGCCGTGGGTGAAGAGCAGCCGGTCGTAGGGTTCGAAGCCACGCTGGAATTCAGCGAACCCGGACGAGCGGATGTTGTCGCTTTCCCGTCTGCGCTGGTCGAAGGAGAGGCCGTCGCCGTAGACACTGGGAATGCCGCGCCTCTCCTGAAGTTCGAACTCGAACTCGGTCCAGGCGAGCTGGCTGGCATTGTGCGCCACCACCACCAGGTTCAGGAAGCCCGTGGCGACGGCGGGATCGTTGGCATAGGGCCGGATCGGGCCGAGTATGCGGATGACGAGGGTGACCGGGCTCGCAGACTGGAACTCCTGCGTGATGATCGCGGGATCGTCTTTGGTTCCGGAGCCCTTGACCGACAGGATGCGGAAGCCTCCGAGTTCGTCGGAGAACGTGTAGGCGCCGGCGCGCCAGACGCCGTCCTCGGTCGCGGACGCCGGAGACGCGGCGAGAAGCGCGACGAAGAGGGCAATGAGCGCACTCAGGCTCTTCACCATGCACTTCTCCCTTTCCGGCGAACTTAGCGCCAAACCGGCCGGTCATGAAGAAGCTCCAGGCGGAGGGCGTATGCGTGGTGGGAAAAACATTCACCCGAATGGTTGACAATGAGATGTGTTTGGAATATTCAACCAATCAGGTGAATGAATGAACGACGATGACCTGTCCCGAATTCTGAAGGCCGCTGGCGACACCACGCGGCGGAAGATCCTGACGCTGCTCGTCCAGGAAGGGGCACTGCGGGTGACCGCGCTTGCCGCTCATTTCGAGATGTCGCTGAACTCCGTTTCGAAGCACATCAAGGTGCTGGAGGAGGCGGGTCTCGTCACCCGCCGGACCATGGGCCGCGAGCACTTCATCGCGGCCGAGCTCGAGCCTCTCCGGATCACGGAGGAGTGGTTCGGCCAGTTGAAGTCGATCTGGGAACTGCGCCTCGCGGCGCTCGATCGAGCGCTCACCATGAAGGATGGAAGCAATGACGACGATGACGGATCTGGAACTGACCATCAGCCGCACGATAAAGGCTCCGCGTGAGAAGGTGTTCGACGCCTGGCTTTCGCCCGCGATGCTCTCGCGGTTCATGCGGCCCCCTTCGACGACTGGCGCCGCCAGGGTGGAAAACAACCCGGTGAAAGGCGGCCGCTTCTCGATCGTGATGGTGACGCCGGAGAAGGAAATCCCCCACGCGGGAACCTATCTCGCAATCGATCCGCACTCCCACCTGTCGTTCACCTGGGAATCACCGCATTCGCTCGACGACAGCGTGGTCACCGTGGATTTCGCCGAAGCCGGGTCAGGCGCGACCGAAATCACGCTGCGGCAGGTGAAGTTCAGGAGCGAACAGTCGCGCGACGGCCACGTCGAGGGATGGACCACGATCCTGGATGCTCTCGACCAAGCGATCGCCTGACCGGGACGAAAGGCCGTGCCGGGGCCGGGGGCGATGATGTCTCGCCGGCGCCCTCGGTCGTCCCCCGATCAGGGAGTGCACGAGGCCTGTGCCGGCGGTCCTCCGGATGTTCCGGCTCCGCCTTGACTGCACGGGCGCCTTGGGCGGGGTCGCCGGATGCGCCGGCCGGATCGCCCTTTTCCTCCGCGGCATGCACGGCGGCGCAACTATCTTCCGGCTGTCCAGTTTGACGTTTACGTCAACGTGCGTAAATTCCCGCCGGGCGCAATTTCATCCGGGTTTTTTGACGCACACGGCGCCTGTGGTATCGCAATGGCGGCCGCATGCGCTATCACCAAAGGGGATGCACGCCATCCGGCCACGGCCGGAAAGCTGGAGGACGAGAATGAGCGAAGTTGAACGCGAAAGCATGGAGTTCGACGTGGTGATCGTTGGGGCGGGACCCGCCGGTCTCGCCGCGGCGATCCGCCTGAAGCAGGTGAACCCCGAGCTTTCGGTCGTCGTGCTGGAAAAGGGCGCCGAAGTCGGCGCCCACATCCTCTCCGGCGCGGTGGTCGATCCGGTCGGGATCGGCAAGCTCATTCCCGACTGGCAGAGCGAGAGCGATCATCCGTTCAGGACGCCGGTCACCGACGACCAGTTCCTGGTGCTCGGCCCGGCCGGGTCCGTCCGCCTCCCAAACTTCCTGATGCCGCCGCTGATGAGCAACCATGGCAACTACGCCGTCTCGCTCGGAAACGTCTGCCGCTGGCTCGCCGGCCATGCCGAAGCGCGGGGCGTCGAGATCTATCCGGGCTTTGCCGCGACCGAGGTGCTCTATGACGAAGCCGGCGCGGTGAAGGGCGTGGCGACCGGCGACATGGGCGTCGAGCGCGACGGCTCGCGCGGCCCGAACTATGCGCCGGGCATGGAACTCCACGGCAAGTACACGCTGATCGGCGAGGGCGTACGCGGGTCGCTCGCCAAGCAGCTGATCGCGAAGTTCAACCTTTCCGACGGCCGCGAGCCGCAGAAATTCGGCATTGGTCTCAAGGAGTTGTGGCAGGTCTCCCCCGAGAAGCACAAGCCGGGGCTGGTGCAGCATTCCTTCGGATGGCCCCTCGACAACGCGACCGGCGGCGGCTCCTTCCTGTACCACATGGAGGACAACCAGGTGGCCGTCGGCTTCGTCGTGCACCTGAACTACAAGAACCCCTATGTCTCGCCCTTCGAGGAGTTCCAGCGTTTCAAGACGCATCCGGCGATCCGCGAGACGTTCGAGGGCGGCAAGCGCCTCTCCTACGGCGCGCGCGCCATCACCGAGGGCGGCTGGCAGTCCGTGCCGAAGCTCACGTTCCCGGGCGGCGCGCTGATCGGCTGCTCCGCCGGCTTCGTCAACGTTCCGCGCATTAAGGGTTCGCACAACGCGGTGCTTTCGGGAATGATGGCGGCCGAGCACGTCGCCGAGGCGATTGCGGCGGGCCGTTCGGGCGACGAGATTTCCGGATACGAGGCGGGCTGGCGCGATTCGGCGATCGGCAAGGACCTGAAGCGGGTACGCAACGTCAAGCCGCTCTGGTCGCGCCTGGGGCTTTATGCCGGCGTCGCGCTCGGCGGCTTCGACATGTGGGTGAACACGCTCCTCGGCTTCTCCTTCTTCGGGACGATGAAGCACGGCAAGCCGGACTACGCCGCGCTCGAACCGGCCGAAAAGCACAGGCGCATCGATTATCCGAAACCCGACGGCGTGCTCACCTTCGACCGGCTCTCCTCCGTGTTCCTGTCGAACACCAACCACGAGGAGGACCAGCCGATCCACCTGAAGGTGAAGGACCCGGAGCTGCAGAAGAACTCCGAATACGGCGTCTTCTCGGGACCTTCGACGCGCTACTGCCCGGCGGGCGTCTACGAATGGGTCGACGCGGACGGCAACGCGCTGGCCGGCGGTCCGGGATCGCCTGAAAAGGGCGGCGAGGTCTCGCACAAGAATCCCGAAGCCCGCTTCGTCATCAACGCGCAGAACTGCGTGCACTGCAAGACCTGCGACATCAAGGACCCGAACCAGAACATCAACTGGGTGCCGCCGCAGGGCGGCGAGGGGCCGGTGTACCCGAACATGTAGGGAAGCAACGGCGGCGCCATGCCGCCGTCGATCCTTCGGCGCCGACGAAAACCGCCCGCCTACTTCACCGTGGTCTAAAATGCCACTTGATGCCGGCCGCGCCGCGTGCATTCTATGCAAGCAGGGGTAGACGGGCGGGATGCGATCTCCGATGAAGTTGATGGCTGCGCTGGCACTGGCATGTATCGCAGGGTGGCCCACGCAGGCAGACGCCAAACCGAAGATCACCGAGAAGACCGAATACTACCAGATCTCGGGAAAGACCGGCGTCGACCTCTTGTGGGACATGAACCGCAAGGGACCGCGCCAGGGATTTCTAACCAAGGCGATCGCGCAGACCCGCTTCGAGACAGACTTCCAGGGCGACATGGATTTCCAGAACGGTGTCTGCCGCGTCAGCGGCGGGGGTGTCGTGATGAAGATCACCTACATCTACCCGCAGCCGCGAGAAAAACTAAGCGGGGACATGGTGCGGCGCTGGAAACTCTTCCAGGCCGACAATGTCCGTCACGAGAAAGTTCATGGTCGCATCGCCCGCGAGATGGCGTCGGTGCTGGACGAGAAAATCAGGAGTTTTGCCACCAAAGGCGACCGCCGCTGTAGCAACGCGATGGCGAAACTGAAGCGCGAAACCAAGGCGATCTACGACGCCTATGAAAAGAAGCAGAACGATTTTGACCGGCAGGAGCATCGCGAGGGCGGCGCCGTCGACAGAAGCGTCGCGGTGCTGGTCGGGAAACGCTGAATCCCTCAGAAGGCGCCGACCCGCTCCGCGCCTCCCGCCCGCGCCACCGCGACCTGCCCGGACAGGCGTTCGCGGCGGATGGAGAACTCGGTCAGTACCGGCAGATGATCCGAGCCAGCGTCGTCGAGAAGCCGTATGTCGTGCAGGCGCAATCCGCGCTTGACCAGCACATGGTCCAGTTCCAGCCCGGCGAGGCGCCGCATGCCCTTGGGCAACGTGTCGTGAATCCATGTCGGGCCGAGGCGTTCGGGTTCGGCGAACTCTCCTTCGCGCACGAATGTCCGGAAGGCCGCGCTCCACGGAACGGAATTGAAGTCGCCCGCGGCGATCGCGTCGTCGGTGAGGCGCGAGAGCCGCGGCGCCAACTCGCGCACTTCCCTGAACTGCGCCTTCGGCCATGGCCAGGCGAGATGGACCGCGGCGACCTCGACCGGGCGGCCGGCAAAATCGATCGTCGCCACCGCAAATCCCCGATACTTCCGGCATCCCGATCCCTCGGCCTCTAGCATGGGACGTCGCGACAGGATCATGACGCTGCCGAACTTGGGATCACCGTGGCAGTCCAGCCGAAACGGATAGGCATCCCAGACGGCCGCGAGCCTCTCTCGCCACGGCGCCGACACTTCGTCCAGCGTGATGACGTCAGCGTCCACCTGCGCGATCAACGACAGCGCCTTCTCGGGAGCGGGATTGTCCCATTGCAGATTGAGGTGCAGCAGCCTGTAGACCGGTTGGTCATTCGCACCCGGCAGCACCGTAGCCGTCGCTTCGCTGTGCCAGGACGCGGGCGGGTAGGCGGTGGAATAGGCTCCTCCCGCGAGAGCGAGCGCTACCACACCATGCAGCCGCACCCGCGTCGCCAGGAGCCAGACCGCGCAGAGCGCGAGCAGCACGGCCAGATGGACCCGGAAATGCGAGAAGGAATCGAAGGCCGGATGCAGCCAGCCGAAGAAGCCGCCGACCAGCGGCAGCGAGACCACGCAGGTCACGGCAAGGCCCAAGTCCGCCCGCCCCGTTCGCTCTGCGTTGCCATCGTTCGCCATGGCCGCTCAATAGAAGGGAAAGTGCGGCACGATCAAGGTGACGGCGTTCGCCGGCGCGACCTACTGGAAGGCAGTCTCCGAAAAACTCCTGAGCTTGCGCGAATGCAGCCGCTCGACCGGCATGGCCGCCAGCTTCTCCATCGCCTTCATGCCGATGATGAGATGCTGCGAGACCTGCCTCTTGTAGAAGTCGGTGGCCATTCCCGGCAGCTTCAGCTCGCCGTGCAGCGGCTTGTCGGAGACGCAGAGCAGCGTGCCGTAGGGCACCCGGAAGCGGAAGCCGTTGGCGGCGATGGTGGCGGATTCCATGTCGAGCGCGATGGCGCGCGA
>CATMOC010000092.1 GCA_950071955.1 uncultured Mesorhizobium sp.
CGACCTGGTTGAACATGCCGGCCGACATCTCCAGCCAGTTCTTCACGTCCGCGCCGGTGATCACCACCGCCTGGACCGTGTTCGGGTAGAGGTAGAGGTCGGCCACGTTCTTTATCGCCACGTCGCCGGTCTTCACCTCCGTGAAGTACTCCGGACCGCCGCGACCGCCGGCCTTGAAGGGCGCCGCCGCCGAAAGCACCGGCAGGTCCTTGTACTCGGTCTCCTTCAGCATGTCCTTGATGTACCAGGTCTGTGCCTGGCTCACGATCTGGACCGACGGATCATCGGCCACCAGCGCGAAGAAGGAATGCAGCGGCGCCGAGGTCTGGCCGACCGACGTGCGGACGTATTCCAGCGTCGCTTCATGCTCGTCCTTGGCCGCCGCGAGGACCTCCTCCTTGCTCTCCACGAGCGGGACGATCTTGCGATCCTCGGTGCGCTCGTAGATCGGCCGCGCCTCCGTGGTGAAGTCGGCGATCCGCCAGCCGTTGCCGTCCTTTTCGAGCAGGAGGTCGATGAGGCCCATGTGCGACCCCCAGAAGCCGCCCATCACCGACGGCTTGCCCTGGAGCGTGCCCTTGACCGGATCGACGCCCTCGATCGCGTCCCACGATTTCGGACCGGGGAAGACCAGGTGCTGGTGGCCTGTCATGATGGCATCGATGCCCTCGACACCCGCGAGGTAGAGCGACGCGTTCTCCATCCGCTCCGCCGGGCCGCTGCCGTCGATGCCGGAGTGCGAGAGCGCGATCACGATGTCGGCGCCCTCTTCCTTCATTGCCGGCACCCAGGCCTTGGCGGCCTCGACGATGTCGCGGGTCTGCGCCTTGCCTTCGAGGTGGCGGATGTCCCACACCATGATCTGCGGCGGCACGAAGCCGATGAAGCCGACCTTGACCGGGCTTTCGTTGCCCGAGCCGTCCTTCACCATCTTCTCGACGATGACGTAGGGCTTGAAGAACAGTTCGTCGTCCTTCGGGTCGGAGGCGAGCTGTCCCTTGGTGAGGTTCGCGCACACCCATGGGAAGTTGGCGCCGTTCACCACGTTGAACATGAAGTCCAGGCCGTAGTTGAACTCGTGGTTGCCGAGCGTGCCGACGTCGTAGCCGAGCACGTTCATCGCCTCGATCACCGGATGCTTGTCGCCTTCCTTCATGCCCCGCTTGTAGGCGATGTAGTCGCCCATCGGGTTGCCCTGCAGGACGTCGCCATTGTCCACCAGCATCGAATTGCCGGCCTCGGCGCGGATCGAATCGATGATCGACGCCGTGCGGGCGATGCCCATCGTGTCGTTCGGCTTGTCGGCATAGTAGTCGTAGGGGAAGACGTGGACGTGGATGTCGGTCGTTTCCATGATGCGCAGGTGCGCCTGGTTTGCCTGTGCGCGAGCCGCGAACGGATGCAGCACGACGAGGCCGCCGACGGCGGCCGCGCCCGAGAGGAAGGATCGCCGCGACATGCGATGGATGAGGGTGGACATGATTGCCTCCTGGAAGCGCTCTGCTTTCTGATTGTGAGCCGGCTTTGCGGGTAGAAATTGTCGCGCCGGCGGCATTCCGAGTCCAGCAGATTCAAACGACAGGTTCATGACGGTGCGGCAGGCCGATTTGTCGTGCCGCCGGGGGCGCGCTAAGTTCGT
Source organism: uncultured Mesorhizobium sp. (assembly GCA_950071955.1). Lineage (GTDB taxonomy): Bacteria > Pseudomonadota > Alphaproteobacteria > Rhizobiales > Rhizobiaceae > Aquibium > Aquibium pacificus. Next base: position 1,640 of record CATMOC010000092.1, read on the forward strand.
CCGGGCGGCGGCAAAGCAGGCCCGCCGCGCTTGCGGCGAAAGCGGGGCCACGAATGGATCTGGACGTCGGCGCGATCACCGAGCGGATTGCCGCATACGTCGAGCGGTGGGCGGTTTATGCGACCGACCCGTGGCTCGCCTACCAGGTCGCGCTGATCGTGCTTCTCTTCATCACCGCCAAGTTCTTGGGCAAGAAGATCGAAGCCCGCCTCGAAAGTCGGGCACGATCCATCCGCGGCCACCCCGGCCTGCTGCGCGTCGTCGTGGCGACCATGCGCAGGGCGGACTGGATCCTGTTCGTGGTCATGATGTTCGCGGCGATCACCATCATGCGAGCCGCGACGTGGCCGAGCCGGAGTTGGCTTCTGGCGATCGCGCTGTGGCTAGCACTCACCTGGGTCGTCGTCGCCATCCTCTCGCGGGTGATCCGCAATCGCCTCGCTGCGCGCTCCGTGGCCTGGATGGTCTGGATCTACGCCGCCCTCGTCATCCTCGGGCTCCACGACCGCGCCGCGCTCTTCCTTGACAGTCTCGCCATGCCGGTCGGCAACGTCCGGATCTCGGTGCTCACCGTCATCAAGACCGCGGTGTTCCTGACCGCCGCCGTCTGGGTCGCGACCGTCGCCGGCAACTACTTCGACGAGCGGGTGCAGAAATCGGCCGATCTTACACCCTCCATCCGGGTGCTGATCGGCAAGGTAGCCAAGTTCGGACTGATCATAATTGCCGGCCTGGGCGCGCTGACCGCCGTCGGCGTCGACCTGACGGCCTTGACGGTCTTTTCCGGGGCGGTCGGCGTCGGCCTCGGCTTTGGACTTCAGAAGGTCGTGTCGAACTTCATCTCCGGCGTCATCATGCTGATGGACAAGTCGATCAAGCCGGGCGACACGATTTCGCTCGGCGAGACCTTCGGCTGGATCAGGGAATTGCGCGCGCGCTTTGTCTCGGTGGTCACGCGCGACGGGCGCGAATACCTCATCCCCAACGAGGACTTCGTCACCCAGCAGGTCATCAACTGGTCCTTCAGCGACGAACTCGTCAGGCTGGATGTGGCGTTCGGCGTCTCCTACGACGCCGATCCCCACGTCGTGTCCGAACTCGCCATCAAGGCTGCGATGACCGTCGGGCGCGTCGAAGCCGCCAGGCGTCCTGTCTGCTGGCTCACCGGCTTCGGCGAATCCTCGCTCGATTTCGTCCTCCGCTTCTGGATCCACGATCCCCAGCAAGGCCTCACCAACGTCAGGGGCAAGGTGCTTCTGGCACTCTGGGACACATTCAAGGAGAACGGTGTCCAGATCCCCTACCCGCACCGCGAAATCATCATGAGACGGCGTGAATCCGACAGGCCGGTCGAAGGGAAAGCGCCCAACGATTGATGGCTACGGGACAACCGGGCAACGTCCGTCCGATCATTGCGCAAGTGCCATTTTTCTGTGCAATTTCCGTGACATAAAGTCTTGTTTGCTGCGCTGCGGTATACCCTTGCTTAATCCGGCACTGCTAATCTTGCAACGGGTGGCATGGGGCACGGGAAATGACGATTGGGGCTTCCGAAGTCGCGGGCTTTCGCATGGCCGGCACCATGGTCTTCTTGCTGTCGGCGGCCTCGCCGGCCTCGGCGGCCGCGACGACGCTGGAGACACTTCAAAGAAACCTCGATCTCGTCTGGACCCTCTTGGCCGCCGGCCTCGTCCTGATGATGCAGCTCGGCTTCCTGCTCCTCGAAGCCGGGATGGTTCGCTCGAAGAATTCCATCAACGTCGCGCAGAAGAACCTGCTGGACTTCGCCGTCTCGGTCGTCGCGTTCAGCGCGGTCGGCTTCATGATCGCCTTCGCGTCCGGCAACGGATGGCCCTTCGGCATCGACGGCGACTTCCTCTTCCTGGGATCGCTCGACAGCTGGCACGTCGGCTGCTTCGTCTTTCAGGCCATGTTCTGTGGAACGGCCGCAACGATCGTCTCGGGCGCGGTCGCGGAACGGATGCGTCTCGTCTCCTACCTGCTCTGCTCCGCCGTCGTCGCGGGCGCCATCTATCCGGTCTTCGTCCACTGGGCGTGGGGCAACTCCCTCGTCCCGAATTCGTCGGCATTTCTTGCCAACATGGGCTTCGTGGACTTCGCCGGTTCCACCGTCGTCCACGCGACCGGCGCCTGGGTGGCGCTCGCCGCATGTCTCGTCCTGGGGCCCCGGCTCGGCAGGTTCGACAGTGCCGGAAAGCCGGTGCGCATTGCCGGGCACAGCCCCGTCTTGGCGGCGGCCGGCGCGCTCGTCCTTTTCGTGGGCTGGATCGGCTTCAACGGCGGCTCCACGGTCGCGGCAACGCCGGCGATCGCCCACATCATCGCCAACACGGTGCTGGCCGGCGGCACCGGCAGCCTCGCCGGCTTTGTCGTGGGCTGGTACAAGGATGGGGTCGTGCTCCCTGAGCAGACGCTTTCGGGAATGCTCGGCGGGCTCGTTGCCGTCACCGCCGGTTGCCTGGTGCTCGATCCGCTCGGCGCGCTGGCGATCGGCATGATCGGCGGACTGGCGGCCATATGGGGCAACAGCGTCCTTGAGAACGAGCTCGGGATAGACGACGCCGTCGGCGCGATCGGCGTACACGGCTTCGCGGGAATGGCCGGCACGATCGGTCTGGCGCTGCTGGCGCCCGTCGAAAACCTGCCGCTCGCCTCCCGCTGGGACCAGCTGCAGGTCCAGGCGACGGGAGTGACGGTCAACTTCGTTTGGACCTTCGCGACCGGATACGCCTTCTTCTGGACGCTGAACCGCTTCTTCCCCATCCGCGTCACCCGCGAGGCCGAGCTGATCGGGCTGAACGAAGCCGAACACGGCACGCGCATGGGTGTTGGGCACGTCGAACGCGCGCTCCAGACGCTGGTCAGCGGCAACGCCGATCTGAACATGCGGCTCGAACTGAAGCCCGGCGACGAGTCCGAGACCCTGACGCGCCTCTTCAACGACCTCATGGAAAACATCCAGGCCGAGGAGAGCGCACGCGCGCGGGCCAAGTCGATGATGCGCGATGCCGAGGAGGCCGAGCGCCTGTCGGCGCTCGCCGCCGCGACCTTCGAGGCGATCTGGATCCTTCAGGACGGCCGGATCGTCGACGGAAACGTCAAGCTCGAGGAGCTTCTCGGCGAGACCATTTCCACACTGCGCGGCCGCCCGGTCATCGAGCTGTTCGCTCCCGAACACCGCGCAGCCGTGCGGGAGGCGATGCTGAAGCCGGTTGCCGAACCCTACGAAGCCGACATCATGATGGCCGACGGCACCTGCGTCCCGATGGAACTGCGCGGCCGCGAGATCCTCTACCGGGGCGAGCGCTCCCGCATCGGCTGCCTCGTGGACCTGCGCGAGCGAAAGCATGCGGAGGCGCGCATCCGACACCTCGCCCTGCACGATCCGCTGACGGGCCTGCCCAACCGCGCCCTCTTCAACGAGAGGCTCGCCTCGATGGCCAGACGCGCGAGCGACGCGAATGGACAGGGCGCCGTCCTGCTGGTCGATCTCGACCGCTTCAAGGACATCAACGACATCTACGGGCACCCCGCCGGCGATCTCGTGATCAGGACGGCCGCCGACCGCATCTCGTCCCTGGCCGGCAATGACGACGTCACGGTGGCGCGCCTGGGCGGAGACGAGTTCGCAGTGCTGATGTCCGGCCTGGCGTTCGGGAACCAGGCGGCGGACTTCGCCTTCCGTGTGGTCACCCAGCTGGTCCAGCCGATCACGCTGGAAGACGGCCGCCCCGTCCGCGTCGGCGCCAGCGTCGGGGTCGCCTTGTGCCCCCGCGACGGCAACGACCCCGCGCTGCTCGTCTCCCGCGCCGATACGGCCCTCTATCACGCAAAGAACACCGGCCGGAACAACTACTGCCTGTTCGAGCCCGGAATGGACGCCTTCCTTGAAAAGCGCCGGTTGCTGGAAGCCGACCTCGGACTGGCGCTCGAACGGGAGGAGTTCGAACTGCATTTCCAGCCGCGCGTCAGCGTCGAGCAGAGCCGCATCATTTCCTACGAGGCGCTCATACGCTGGCGGCATCCCGAACGCGGCCTTGTCAGCCCGGCCGACTTCATCCCCATCGCCGAACAGGGCGGCAAGATCGTCGCCATCGGAGAATGGGTGCTTCGTACCGCCTGCCTCGCCGCAAGGAGGGATTTCGGCGGAGCGCGCGTCAGCGTCAACGTCAGCCCGGTCCAGTTCCGCCAGAAGAACTTCGTCGAAAGCGTCGCCGCGATCCTGGAGGAAACAGGGCTGGCGCCGGGGCGGCTCGAGATCGAGATCACCGAAGGCGTGCTGATCGACGACGACAACCGCGCGGGCCTCATCCTCAAGCAGTTCAAGCAGCTCGGGATCACGATCGCCCTCGACGACTTCGGCACCGGCTATTCCTCGCTTGGCTATCTCAGCCGCTTCCCCTTCGACACGATCAAGATCGACCGCTCATTCGTGCGCGAACTCACCTCCTCCGAAAACGCCCGCGCCATCATCAATACGATCGTGGGGCTGGGATTCGGCCTCAAGATGAAGGTCGTCGCCGAAGGGGTCGAGACGGTGGAGGAAGCCGCCATCCTCGCCATGAGCGGATGCAACGAGCTGCAGGGCTTTCTTCTGGGGCGGCCGCTGCCCGTCGGAGAAATGGCGCCGGACGCCGATCGGGAGGTCGCCGCGATCGTCGCCCAGGCGCGCGACATGCAGGCGGAAATGTCGAGAACGCTGCGCGCCGTCGCTCAAGACATGCGTGCACGCTCCGGCGACACCCCGCTCCGAAAGGTAAGCTGACTTTCAGGCCAGTTCCGGCATGATGCCCATCGACGTCCGATCGACGACTTCGCGCAGCGCGAAGGAGGAGTTGATCTTGATGACATGCGGCATGGCGGTGAGCCATTCCTTGTGGATCCGCTCGTAGTCCTCGAGATCCTTGGCGGCGATGCGGACCACGTAGTCGTACTCGCCCGACATCAGATGGCACGACAGCACGTTCGGGCAGCGCTTGATCGCCGCTTCGAACTCGGCCAGCGATTTCTCGAACTGGCCCGAAAGGGATATGTGCACGATCGCCGTCATCCTGTGGCCGAGCGCGCCGTTCGAAAGCCGCGCGTGATAGCCCTCGATCACCCCGCTCTTTTCCAGCTGGTCGAGCCGCCGGGAACAGGCGGACTGCGAGAGGCCGATCTTTTCGGCGAGCGCGGAATTCGATATCCGGCCGTCCTTCTGGAGCGTGTCGAGAATGGCGAAATCGATCCTGTCCAGCGCCATGAGCCACCTTTCCTGCGAAAACCGCGCCTGTTCGCGCAAGTTCTATCGAAAAAGCGGCTGTCAGACAATGAACTTCGCAAACACATTCGAAGCGAACGGTGTTCTAATGGTTACATTCATCACAATCGTTCCGCCCCGAGGAGGAAATCATGCGCGTCGGCTGCCCGAAGGAGATCAAGAACCACGAGTACCGGGTTGGCCTGACCCCCGGTTCTGTTCGCGAATATGTCGCGCACGGGCATGACGTGATCGTCGAGACCGGCGCGGGCGCTGGCATCGGTGCCGACGACAACGCCTATCGCGCGGCCGGTGCCTCGATCGCGAAGACGGCCGAGGAGGTCTTCGCGAAGGCCGACATGATCGTCAAGGTCAAGGAGCCGCAGCCCGGCGAATGGGTGCAACTGCGCGAAGGCCAGCTCCTCTACACCTATCTCCACCTCGCGCCCGATCCGGAGCAGACGAGAGGCCTCGTCGCCTCTGGCGTCACGGCGGTCGCCTACGAAACCGTCACCGACGACCGCGGCGGCCTGCCGCTGCTCGCTCCGATGTCGGAAGTCGCCGGGCGCCTGTCCATCCAGGCCGGCGCCACGGCGCTCCAGAAGGCCAATGGCGGCCGCGGCGTGCTGCTCGGCGGCGTTCCGGGCGTGCTGCCGGGCAAGGTCGCTGTCATCGGCGGCGGCGTCGTCGGCCTGCACGCGGCCAAGATGGCGGTCGGCCTCGGCGCCGACGTCACCATCATCGACCGCTCGATCCCGCGCCTGCGCCAGCTCGACGACATCTTCAACGGCCGCGTACACACCCGCTATTCCACCGTCGAGGCGCTCGAGGAAGAGTGCTTCTCCGCCGACATGGTGGTTGGCGCAGTCCTCATCCCCGGCGCGGCGGCTCCCAAGCTTGTGACGCGCGAGATGCTGTCGGGCATGAAGAAAGGCGCGGTTCTGGTCGACGTCGCAATCGACCAGGGCGGCTGCTTCGAGACCTCGCACGCCACCACCCATGCCGACCCCACCTACGAGGTCGACGGCATCATCCACTACTGCGTGGCCAACATGCCGGGCGCCGTTCCCGTCACTTCGGCCCACGCGCTCAACAATGCGACGCTCTACTACGGACTCCAGCTCGCCGACAAAGGCCTGAAGGCACTGGTCGACGATCCGCACCTGCGCAACGGGCTCAACGTGCACAAGGGCCGCATCACCAATCGCGCCGTCGCCGAAGCGCTCGGCTACGAGATGGCCGAACCGCAGATCGCCCTGAAGGCGGCCTGATCCCCCAGGAACTTTCCGCGAGAAACCTCCCTTCGCGGAAATCTCGCCCGCCGGCTGCACCACCGGCGGGCTCTTCTTTGCCTGCTCTCGGGCTACCGGCTCAGTTTCGATCGATGCGGCACTGGTAGCAGTTGTTTCGCGCCGAGCGCATATGGAGGTATGCGATCTCCGGACGCGCCAGCAATTCGTGCGCCCGCTGGCAGATGTGGTTCGACGGGACTACCGCCCCGGTTCCATAGACGATCCGGTCGTCATGGCCGTATCCGCGCACGATGTAGTCGGGCGTTGCCCTGAACAGGTCCGGCAGCACGTCCGTCTCCGCGGCGGACTCGCACGGCTCCGCATGCAGGAAGATCGGACCGGTCTCCGCATACGGCTGCAAGGTCGGAAACGGGCGGTAGGCGAGCACGAGATACGGCCCGCCCTTGGCGACGTTGCGCAGACAGTGGCGGCAGGGAACGCCGTCGCCATCGGAGATGCGCCGCTCCGGCGGCAGCCCGTAGGCATCCGGCGCGCCGTCCTGGAGCGCGCGCACGTCGTCGGTCGGAAGCGGTCTGAAGTGGATCAACATGGGAACCTCGTCTGTTCGGGAGGCTCTCCATCTATCGGCACAGATTGCGACCGGCCACCCGAAACACGCTCCTGCGGCCCTGGCCGGAAAAGGACCTCGCTCGGCTAGTCCCAGGCCTCGATCTGCTCCTCCGACCAGGCCACGGGAACGAAACCCATCTTCTGGTAGATCTGCAGCGCGCGCGGGCTGTCGAGCGAGTTGGTCTGGATGATGACCTTGTGCGGGTCGTGCGCCCACGCTCCATAGATCGCACATGACAGGAAGAAGCGGGAGAGGCCCCTTCCCTGGAACTCCGGCACGAGCCCGAAATACTCGATCTCCGCCTGATGCGGCAGGCGCGACAGGTCCAGTTCGAAGAACCCCGCCGGACTCCCGTTGGCGTAGAGCACCTCGATCTCGGTCGTGCTCGAATGGATCACCGAGGCGAGCGCGGCATCCTTCATCGTGCGGCGCATCTGCCAGTGATGCGGCCGTCCCACCTGTTCGTAGAGGTACCGGTAGAAGTGCAGCGGCATCTCCACGGAGCGCATGACGGCGAGCAGGTGGCCGATCGGTGCAGGCACCCGGCGGGAGGGCTTCTGCGTCATTTCCAGATGCGTGATGCGCGCGGTCAGAATGCGCGGTTGCCCGGACACGGTCATGCCTTCCCCGTCGCGACCGGCGTGTCGCCGCGGCTGCCCCATTCGGTCCAGGAACCGTCGTAGAGCCGGTTGTCCTCGTGCCCGAGCGCCTGCAGCGCCAGAACCAGCGTTGCGGCGGTCACCCCGGAGCCGCAGGAGGTGACGACGGGACGCGACAGGTCCACCCCGGCCTGCTCGAAGGCTGCCCGGAGCTCTTCGGCCGGCAGCAGGGCGCCGTCGCGCGAGAGCGTTAGCGCCGGCACGTTTCTGGCTCCGGGCATGTGACCGGATCGCACGCCGGCCCTCGGCTCGGGATCGGTGCCCTCGAATCGTCCCGTCGGGCGGGCATCCACGACCTGGGCCGTACCTCCTTCGACGACGGATCGCATCTCCGCGAGCGAGGCCACCTCCCGCTTGTCGAAATCCACTTCGAACAGGCACGACGCGATTTTCGTCGGGCGGGAGGTCACCAGCCGGCCCTCGGCCTTCCAGCGGTCGAACCCGCCCTCCAGGATGAAGACCTTCTTCGCCCCCATGACCTTGAACATCCACCACACCCGCGGCGACGAGAACAGGCCGGGGCCGTCGTAGACGACGATCGTGTCGTCCTGCGAAATCCCCATCGAACCGGCGAACGTGGCGAATATCTCGGGCGACGGCAGCGTATGCGGAAGTTTCGATTCCGGCTGCACCACGACA
>CATMOC010000093.1 GCA_950071955.1 uncultured Mesorhizobium sp.
ACTGGCCCTGTGGGACTCACGCTCGGAAGAGGAATACGCAGGGGTACGCGCCTTTGCCCAGAAAGCCGGCCACATTCCCGGCGCCATTCAGCCGCACGGGGTGTTGCTCGTGCTTGATCGGTCGGACCTGACCATCCTGCAGGCAAGCCGGAACGCGGCATCGATGCTCGGCGCGTCGATCGAAGCGGGCGCGCGGCTGGCCGACATCCTCCCGGACATCGCCCGTGAAATCTCGGACGAGATGAGCTTGGAGGAAAGCGGGTTCCAGCAACAGTTCGACATCGGCGGGCGTCCCATGAATGCCGCGGCGCATCGGTCGGGCGAAACCCTGCTGCTGGAGTTGGAGACTGTTCCAGCCGAGGGGGAACGGTCGGTGGAGCGGCTGTTTCCGCGACTGCGGCGGTTTGCCGACAGCCTGGCGGCGGCGCGGGACGATCAAGGGGCCGCCGAACTTCTGGCCCGGCACATCCGCGGCCTCACCGGTTTCGACCGGGTGCTCGTCTACCGGTTCGATGAGGAATGGAACGGCCATGTGATCGGAGAGGACGGCAACGGTGTTCTGCCGTCGTATCTCGGACTGCGCTTTCCCGCCGGCGACATACCGGCGCAAGCACGCCAACTCTACCGTCTCAACCGCGTGAGGATCATCCCCGACGTGAATTACGTCCCGGTTTCGATCGATCCGGATGAGGATCCGCGCACGGGGCAGCCGCTCGACCTAAGCTTCTCGATCCTGCGCAGCGTCGCGCCGATCCACCTCGAATACATGCGCAACATGGGGACCGCGGCCTCGATGTCCGTCTCGATCGTTGTCGATGGCAAATTGTGGGGCCTCGTTGCGTGCCATAGCCGCAATCCGCACATGGTGGCGCTGAACGTGCGGGACGCGTGCGATTTCGCCGTGCAATCGGCGGCGATGCAGATCGCAGGCCGCGAGAGGGCGCGCGAAGTCGCCAAACAAGTACAACTGGGAGAGACGTCGCGCCGGCTTCTGGCCGCCATGACCTATGTCTCGGACTGGCGCAAGGGCATTTTCGCCCAGGAGCAGGATCTGCTCGCACAGGTCGGCGCCTCCGGGGCCGCCATCGTGGCCGAAGACGGATGCTGGTGTGCCGGTAAATGCCCCGGCGAAGCACAGATCCGCTCGATCGTGGACTGGCTGGAACGCAAGGGGACACCAGACATCGTCTCCACCGACCACCTCGCCGAGGAGTTTCCTGACGCCGCGGAGTTCGCCGATGTCGGCAGCGGGCTGATCGCCATCACGATTTCGGAGCTGTATCCGAGCTGGTTGCTCTGGTTCCGACCCGAAGTGGTGCGGACCGTCGCCTGGGGCGGCGACCCCCACAAAGTGGTGCGCGAGGCCGGTCGGATCCATCCGAGAAAATCATTCGAGGCATGGAAGGAGCAGCTCCGCCATCGCTCCACGCCATGGAGCCAGACGGAGATCGCGGCAGCGCGAAACCTGCGCGATGCCGTCGTCGGCATCGTCTTGCGCAGGGCCGAGGAACTGGCGCAACTGACGGAAGACCTCCAGCGCTCCAACAAGGAGCTCGAAGCCTTCTCCTATTCCGTGTCGCACGACCTGCGCGCGCCGTTCCGTCACATCGTGGGGTTCTCGGAACTCCTGCGCGAGCGGGAGAAGAACCTGGATCAGAAGTCCCGGCACTATCTGGATACCATCGCGGAATCCGCCGTTGCGGCCGGGCGCCTGGTCGACGACCTCCTGAACTTCTCCCACCTCGGTCGGACCGAACTGGCGTTCAAGAACGTCGACATGAACAAAGTGGTGAACGAGGTTCGCCAGTCGCTCGCCCTGGCAGCGAAGGGGAGACGGATTGTCTGGAACGTGGAAGAGCTCCCCTCGGCATGGGGAGACGCGACGCTGCTCAGGCAGGTCTGGCACAACCTCGTCGAAAACGCGGTCAAGTACACGCGCCCAAAGGAAGAGGCGGTGATATCGATCAGTGGCCGGAGAGAGGGCGAAGAGACCATCTATGCCATCGGCGACAATGGCGTCGGTTTCGATATGGCCTACATCGACAAGCTCTTCGGCGTGTTTCAACGACTCCAGCGTGTCGAGGATTTCGAAGGAACCGGCATCGGGCTGGCCCTGTCGCGCCGCGTCATCGAGCGGCATGGCGGTCGCATCTGGGCCGAAGGAGAGGTCGACAGAGGCGCGCGCTTCCACTTCGCGCTGCCGGTGAAGAAGAAAGGAGAGTACGGTGGCTGAACTTCCTCCGGTCCTCTTGGTGGAGGACAGTCCCAAGGATCTGGAGCTTACGCTCGCTGCGCTGGAAAAGTGCCAGCTGGCAAACGACATCGTTGTGGCCCGTGATGGCGAGGAAGCGCTCGACTATCTTTATGCGCGAGGTCGGTATGCGGGTCGCGACGGCAGCGATCCCACTGTCGTCTTGCTCGACCTGAAGCTGCCCAAGATCGACGGGCTCGAGGTTCTGCAGCAGGTGAAGGGGGACGATGACCTGAAGCACATTCCCGTGGTCATGCTGACCTCCTCGCGCGAGGAACAGGATCTCGTCCGCAGCTATGCGCTTGGCGTCAACGCGTTCGTCGTAAAGCCGGTGGAATTTTCCGAGTTCTTCAAGGCCATCCAGGATCTGGGGGTCTTCTGGGCGATCCTGAACGAGGCCCCTCGGAGGTTTCGCCGCCCATGATGGATACTACGGACAGGCAGGTCACCATCCTCCTTCTCGAGGATAGCGACTTCGATGCGGAACTGATTTCGGAACATGTGCGTCAGGTATCGCCGGAACCAGATATCCTGCGGGCTATCGGCAGGCGGGACTATGTCGAGGCGCTGGAAAATGGCTGCTGCGACGTCATTCTCTCTGACTACTCTCTGCCCGGCTTTGACGGCATGGCGGCGCTCGACCTCGCCATCGAGAAGGCGCCGAACACGCCGTTCATCTTCGTCTCCGGCGTGCTGGGCGAGGAGATAGCGATCGAATCCTTCAAGAAGGGAGCGACGGACTACGTTCTGAAGCAGCGGCTGATGCGGTTGCCGGCGGCAATCGACCGAGCCTTGGCGGAGGCGCGCGAAAAGGTGGAACGGAGGCGTGCGGAAGAGCAGCTGAAGCTCCTCGTGGCGGAACTAAGCCATCGTGTGAAGAACACGCTCGCAACGGTCATGTCCATCGTGCGACGCTCGGCGTCGAGAAGCAGCACCGTCGAGGATTACCAGCAGACCCTCACAAGTCGCTTGCGTGCGCTCTCCGACGCCCATGCGCTTCTGTTCGAATCCAACTGGGGTGAAACCGACCTGCGGCAGGTTCTGAAAAGAACACTGCATCCGTTTCGGCCGGGGCAGGGCGTCCACATCGGCATCTCCGGACCCGACGTGGTGCTGGAGCCCAAAGCCGCGCTTGCCCTCAGCCTCATCTTTCACGAACTCGTCACCAACGCGATGAAGTACGGCGCCCTGTCGACGGATAGCGGAAAGGTGGAAATCGAATGGAAAAAAAGCCCCGATGTCGACGCGGGGCAGCAGATACAGTTCACATGGCGTGAGACGGGTGGTCCACTCGTCGAGCCGTCGGAGCCCGGCTTCGGCCACACGCTGATCGCGCGCAGCGCCGAGTATGAATTGGACGGAGAGGCCAGGATCGGGTTTCGACCGACCGGATTGGTATGTGAGATTCAGTTCGCCGCGGCTTGAGCACGGCGCTGCTCGCGAACGAACGTCCGCTGTATGATCTCCAGCAGCTTGTCCGTGGCGCAGGGCTTCGGAAGCATGGGAACGTCCTTCAGCCGCAGCTTGATATCTGGTAGATCGACGTAGCCGCTGCATACGACGGTCGGGATGCCGTTCCCGCGCAATTTTTCGATAAGTGGGAAAGAGTATTCCCCGCGCAGATTCATATCGACGATTGCGCCATCGATCTCTTCATCGGCGGCCGCCATGGCCTTGTCGAGCCGCTCGCAAGGACCGACCACGTGGCAGCCGAAGTCCTCCAGCGTCGCCTCCATGTCCATAGCGATGAGCAGATCATCTTCGACCACCAGGATCCGGAGGCCGCTCAGTAGGTTCGAATTCAGAGATTGCACGCTGGAACCACCCCACCTGTCGCGTCTTCTTCCGCCCCGGGATAGCGACGGAAAGTGGTTTTGCTCCTAAATGGGCCAAGTCGGCAAAAGTTCCGTTCCGATCCGAGCACCGGATTTCAATTGTCGGACGGCGGGTTGACTGTGACCGAAAATGCCTCGACGGTCTGGCTTCGGCGGCCTGAAATCTTCGCAACCAGAGGAAAGTGACGACAGGAACGATGAGCCAGGAGGTGGCGGATCACAAGCGGTCGGCGAACGACGGCAAGGAGGCGTCCGTCGAAGTGGAACTGAAATTCCTGGTCAAGCCGAAAGACCTCGCGGTGCTCGCCAGCGCGCCGGTTATCGAACGGTATGCGCGCAACGGCGGCACCGTGCGGAACCTGCGCTCCGTCTACTTCGATACGCCCGAGCGGAGATTGTGGAACGCAGGCTGGACCTTGCGGGTCCGCAAGAGCGGCAGCCGGCATGTCATGACGGTCAAGTCCCTGGGGTCGTCCGGCGGAGGCATGATCGGACGCAGCGAGTGGGAAGCACCCGTCCGGACGATGGATCCCGACCTGGCGGCCCTGCCGGAGGAAGTACCCGACGCGTTCCGCAAGGCGGTCGAGGGCGCAGATTTGGCGGCCGTCCTGAACACGCAGGTGAAGCGCCGCGCGCGCAAGCTCGACCTGCCGGATGCCTGCATCGAACTGGCCGTCGATTCGGGCGAAATCATCGCTGGAGCTCGGCGCGAGGCGCTGAGCGAGATCGAACTCGAACTCGTCTCGGGCCGAGTGGGCGCACTCTACGACATCGGGCTCGAACTGCTCGACCTCGCGCCGGTCGAGATGAGCCTCTACAGCAAGGCCGCGCGCGGCTTCGATCTCACACTGGATCGCCCGCCGAGCTTCAAGAAGCCGGGTGGGGCGGACTTGCCGTCCGGCGTCGACCTCGACGAGGCCTTCGCCGGCATGCTCGGCACGGCATTGCGGCACTTCGTCGACAACAGGCCGTCCGCGCTCGACGGGCGCCATCCGGAGGGCGTGCACCAGGTCCGCGTCGCGCTGAGAAGGCTCCGCTCGATCCTCAACATCGTCCACAAATCGACCGGATCGACGGAGGCCGCTTCCTTCGGCCAGGACGCCAGATGGATGTCTAGCGAGCAGGGAGACGCCCGGAACTGGGACGTCTTCATATGCGAGACGGTGCCGCCGATCGCCGCGGGGTGCCCGGATGTCGACGGGTTCGACGTGCTGGTCCGGTACGCCGGGGACGAACGGAGGCGTGGCTACGACAGGTCTCGCGCCGCGCTGGGCGACATGCGCGCGCTGCGGTTTCCGTTGGCCTTGGCGCGCTGGATCGAGGCACGTGGGTGGCGAACCGATGCTGCGGCGGACGTCCTGGAACGTCTCGGGCATCCAGCATCCGGTTACGCGAGTTCCGTTCTCGATCGGCAGTTCCGCAAGGTGCTGAAGCGCGGGCGCAAGTTCGCGAAGCTCAAGCCGGAAGAACGGCACGAGCTGAGGCTCGCCGTCAAGAAGCTGCGCTATCTGACGGATTTCCTTCTGCCGCTGTGCACAAAGATCAAGAAAGCCGCCCCGTTCATGAAGGCGCTCTCGCGGCTCCAGGACGGCCTCGGCCGCTACAACGACATGGCGACGATCGACCTGCTGCTTGGGGAGATCACGACGGAAGACCGTCCTGCTGCTTTCCACCGGGCCTGCGGGATCATCCATGGCTGGCAGGGACGTGATCTGTTGATCATGGAAGATGATCTCCGGGCGCGCTGGAAGGAGTTTTCCAGCCAGAAGGTTCCTTGGACGCACTGAGCCGCTCGCGGGTATGCGCGAACGGGATCGCGCGTCCGGTCGCGCTCAACCCGGAAGCAGCTTCTCCATCTCCATCCGGACACGCTGCACGGCTTCGTCCTTGACGGGACCGTAGCCGCGGAGCTGCATCGGCAGACGCATGGCATCGGCAAGGCGCGGCAGGCTTTCGGGCGAGAGTTCGGCTAGCGCTCGCTCGATCCTTGCTTCGTACCAGCCGATCAGTCCGCGTTCCATACGCCGCTCGGCCGTGTAGCCGAACGGGTCGAACGCGGTGCCGCGAATGCGCTTCATTCGCGCCAGCAGCCGGAACGGCGTCCTGATCCAGGGGCCGAAGGCACGCTTCAGCGGACGGCCGCGCGCGTCCTTCCCGCTCGGCAGAAGCGGTGGGGCGAGATGGTGGACGATGCGGAAGTCCCCATCGAATTCCGAACGAAGCCGTTCCGCAAAACCGGTCTGCGTGTGCAGCCGTGCGACCTCGTACTCATCCTTGTAGGCCATCAGCTTGAACAGCGAACGCGCCACCGCCTCAGTCAGAGTTTCGGAGCCGAGCGGCTTTTCCGCATCGCGCACCTTGTCGACGGTCCGACGATAGCGGTCCGCGTAGCGCCGGTCCTGGTAGTCGGTCAGGAAAGCTTCGCGGCGGGTAATCGTCTGATCCAGCGTCTCCTTCGGGGCGGACTTCGGACCGATCAGGCTCTCGATCCGCTCGGGCATCGCCTGCGCGACGCGGCCGAGCAGGAAGGCGCGATGGTTGGCCTCCGTCGCCACGCCGTTGAGTTCGATGGCCTGCCGCAGTGCTTCCTCAGAGACCGGCACGAGCCCCTGCTGCCAGGCGAACCCGAGCATCATGACATTGGCGAAGACGCTGTCGCCGAAGAGCTTTTCGGCGAGCATGTTGGCATCGACGGCGGCGAGCGCCCCATCGCTGACGACGCCGGCAATGGCCGCAAGCCGCTTGTCGACCGAGAGGTCGGCGTCGCGCCGGCGCACGATGTCGCCCGTCGGCATCTTGGCAAGGTTGACGGCCGCCCTCATGCCCGGCCGGTAGGTCGCCGACGCCTTGGGCGAGGAGGAGACGACGATGTCGCAACCGATCAGCGCATCGGCCGCACCCTGGTCGATCCGCACCTGGTTGATCGCCACGGGCGAGCGGGCGATCCGCACGAAGGACAGCACCGGCCCGAACTTCTGGGCGAATCCGGTGAAGTCGAGGACGGACGAGCCCTTCGCCTCCAGATGCGCCGCCATGGTGACCAGCGCGCCAATGGTGACGACGCCGGTCCCGCCGACCCCGGTGATCAGAAGGTCGAAGGGCTTTTCCAGCGAAGGCAGGTCGGGCGAGGGCAGGCCGCTTGCCAACCTGGCAAGATCGAGTTCGACGCCGGACTTCTTCCTCCGCGTTGCGCCTTCCACCGTGACGAAGCTCGGGCAGAAGCCGTTCAGGCAGGAAAAATCCTTGTTGCAGGAGGACTGGTTGATCCGCCGCTTGCGGCCGAACTCGGTTTCCACCGGCTCAACCGAGAGGCAGTTGGACTCCACTGAACAGTCGCCGCACCCCTCGCAGACGAGTTCGTTGATGACCGCGAATTTCTTCGGGTCCTCCATCGTGCCGCGCTTTCGGCGCCGCCGCTTCTCTGTCGCGCATGTCTGTTCGTAGATCAGCACCGTCACGCCGGGAATGTCCCGCAATTCGCGCTGGACTGCGTCCAGGTCCCGCCGGTGGTGGATGGTGACGCCGGTGGGGAAATCTCTGGCACGGAATTTTTCCGGCTGGTCCGACACCAGCGCGATCCGCGCCACGCCCTCCGCCCGTGCGGAATGGGCGATCGCTTGCACCGAGACGGGACCGTCCACGGGCTGGCCGCCGGTCATGGCAACGGCATCGTTGAACAGGATCTTGTAGGTGATGTTCGCGTTCGCCGCGACCGCCTGGCGGATCGCCATCGACCCGGAGTGGTACCAGGTACCTTCGCCGAGGTTCTGGAACACGTGCCCGTTGCCGGTGAAGCGCGAGGAGGCCACCCAGTTCACGCCTTCGCCGCCCATCTGGATCAGCGAGGTGGTCTCGCGGTCCATCCAGCTCGCCATGAAATGGCAGCCGATGCCAGCGAGCGCCTTCGAGCCCTCGGGCACCTTGGTCGACGTGTTGTGGGGACAGCCGGAACAGAAATACGGCGTTCGCGTCGCACCTTCGACGCTGAGGGAAATTGCCTTTTCGCCCACGATTTCGGCCGCACGCGCCATGAAGCCGCGGTCCGGGAAGATGCCTTCCAGTCGCTTCGCCACGATCGGCACGAGCTGGCGCGGGGACAGTTCGCCGGTCCAGGGCACCAGCCGCTCGCCGGTCTCGTCGCGCTTGCCCACCATGACGCGCGGCTTGTGTCCGGGCCAGTCGTAGAAATACTCCTTGAACTGGCTCTCGATGATGCCGCGCTTCTCCTCGACGACCAGCACTTCCTCCTTGCCGCGCACGAAGTCGAGCGCGTCGCGCCGTGCCAGCGGCCAGACCATGCCGACCTTGTAGATGTCGATGCCGAGCTCGCGGCATTCGGCCTCGCCGATGCCGAGCAGGCGCAGCGCCTCCATCAGGTCGAGATGGCCCTTGCCCGTGGTGACGATGCCGAAGCGCGCGTCCTTGACGTCGTAGATGTGCCGATCGATCGGGTTCGCGTCGGCGAAGGCGAAGACGGCCTGCTTCTTGGCCTCCATCCGTTCCTCGATCTGCGGTCCTGGAAGGTCCGGCCAGCGGTAATGCAGGCCTCCGGGGGGAGGGGTGAAATCGGGAAGGGCGAAGACACGGTCGGGTCTCAGTTCGACCGAAGCGGCCGATTCCACAGTCTCCGAGATCGCCTTGAAGCCGACCCACATGCCCGAGAAGCGCGACAGTGCGTAGCCCCATTCGCCGAAGGCGAGATACTCCGCAACGTTCGCCGGGTTCAGCGTCGGCATGAACCAGGCCATGAAGGCGACGTCCGACTGGTGCGGCATGGAGGAAGAGACGCAGCCATGGTCGTCGCCCGCCACGCCGAGCACTCCGCCGTTGGAAGAGGAGCCGTAGGCGTTGCCGTGCTTCAGCGCATCGCCGGCGCGGTCCACGCCCGGCCCCTTGCCGTACCACAGCGCGAAGACGCCATCCGCGGTCCTGTCCGGATTGGTCTCGACCTGCTGGCTGCCGAGCACGGCGGTTGCCGCCAGATCCTCGTTCACCGCAGGCAGGAACTCGATGCGGCTTTCCTCGACGAGCTTCTTCACGCGCCAGAGTTCGAGGTCGAGGCCGCCGAGTGGCGAGCCGCGATAGCCGGAGATGAAGCCGGCGGTATTTTTTCCTGCCTCCCTGTCGCGCCGCGCCTGGTCCAGAGCGACGCGCACCAGCGCCTGTGTGCCGGTCATGAAGACGCGGCCGGATGTCTCGGTGTAGCGGTCCTGCAGCTTGTAGCGCGAGAAATCGCGGATGGGATCATGTGCCGTCAAGGTAACCTCCCACTGGGTCCTCCCATCATAGCTGGATCGGCCGGAATGTTTGTCCAGAATTCCGAAAGTTGGCATGGCGTATGAGAGGAATCTTCGTTGTCGCTTTGCAATTCGGAGAAAATTTTCGCAGCGAGGCATGAGTGGCGAAACTCGAAGAACAGGATCGACGAATCCTGGCGGCGTTGCAGGCCGACAATGCGGCCCTGCGTGAACACGGCCACGCACCGCTGTTCGATGTGCAGCAGGACGCCGGTTGGGGCGGGGAGAGTTTGTTCGATACCTTGCTGGTGTTTGAAAACTATCCGCTGGATGAGAGCTTGCTGGGCTCCGGGCAACAGACCCTGACTCTGGGGACGCCACGAAGTCACGAGTTTACCCATTACCCGCTTACCGTGGCGGTCTTGCCGGGCGATCAGCTGGATATGTTGTTTGCCCACGACACGGCGGCTTTGCCGATCCTGTTGGTGGACCGACTCGCTCGCCAGTTCCGCGATACCCTGCTGATGCTGGCGGAACAGGGCGGCGAAGAGACTGCGCTGCTGGCGACGTTGGATGCGCTGGGCGGCGATGAGGCGATCCTGCAGCAGTGGGGCGAAGGCGAAGGGGCATATGCGCCCCAGAGTTTTCCTGCACTGTTCTCGCAGCAGGCGGCGTTGCGCGGGGAAGCTATCGCCCTGGTGCATGGCGATACCC
>CATMOC010000094.1 GCA_950071955.1 uncultured Mesorhizobium sp.
GTCGATCATCCACCTCCATGCGCGCGATCCCAAGACCGGCAAGCCGACGCCCGATCCGGCGGTCTTCATGCAGTTCCTGCCGCGCATCAAGCAGTCCACCGATGCCGTGGTGAACATCACCACCGGCGGCGGGCTCGGCATGACGGTCCAGGAGCGGCTGGCCGCGCCGCTGAAGGCCGAGCCGGAGCTCTGCTCTCTCAACATGGGCTCCATGAACTTCGCCCTGCATCCGCTCGCCGGCAAGTACAAGGAATGGAAGCATTCCTGGGAGAAGCCCTATCTGGAAGCGACGGACGACTACATCTTCCGCAACACCTTCCGCGATATCGCCTACATCCTGAAGCATCTCGGCGAAGGCTGCGGCACGCGCTTCGAACACGAGTGCTACGACGTCGGCCACCTCTACAACCTTGCCCATTTCGTCGACCAGGGGCTGGTCAAGCCGCCGTTCCTCGTGCAGTCGATCTTCGGCATCCTCGGCGGCATCGGCGCGGACGTCGAGAATGTCGCCTTCATGAAGCAGACGGCCGACCGCCTGTTCGGCGACGACTACGTCTGGTCGGTGCTGGCGGCCGGTCGCTTCCAGATGCCCTTCATCACCCACGCAGCCCTGCTCGGCGGCCATGTGCGCGTCGGGCTGGAGGATTCGCTCTACATCGGCAAAGGCAAGCTCGCGGGGTCGAATGCCGAGCAGGTCGCCAAGATCCGCAAGATCCTGGAGGAACTCGGCCACGGCATCGCGAGCCCCGCCGAAGCGCGCGAGATGCTGGCCCTCAAGGGCGGCGACCGGGTGGCGTTCTGATGAACGCCACCGTCCAGGACAAGGCGATCGTCCAGTTCGACTGTGTCGGCACGGCGGTCGGCAAGATGCGCAACGAACTTGCCGTCAAGATGTCCCTCCCCTTCCCGGAAGGACCGTTCGAACTCGCCACCGACGAGGGCTCCTTCCATGGCGGCGATGCCAGCGCGCCGCCGCCGCTGGCGCTCTTCGTCGGCGGACTGACCGGCTGCATCATGACGCAGATCCGCGCCTTCGCGAAACGCCTCGGCATGAAGCTCGACGACCTGAAGGTCGAGACGCGGGTGCAGTGGAACTGGGAGGCAGCCGGCCGGGTCTACGAGACCGCGCCCAGGAGCTTCGAGATCGACGTCCTGATCGACAGCCCCGATGCCGAGGACAAGGTGGTCGCGCTCATCGAGACCGCCAAAAAGGGCTGCTTCATTGAGCAGACGCTCGGTCGGCAGAACACGATCCGCCACCGAATGAAGACCGCCGGCGGCTGGAAGGAAGTCTGACATGGCAAACCCGATCGACGGCTTCACCGTCTCGCGAGACGACATCCGCTATGTGGGTCACGACCTGCAGCGCCCGGAATGCATCCTCGCCGAGCGCGACGGCAGCCTGTGGGCCGCCGATGCGCGCTCCGGCGTCATGCACATCCGCCCCGACGGGTCCCAGCACCTGATCGCGCAGAGCCATGCGAACGCCTTCGAAACCGCCACCGACGAAGCGAAGCGCTTCACGGAAGGAACGCTGCCCAACGGGCTCGCCTTTGCCCGCGACGGTTCGATCTACATCTCGAACTTCGGCACCGACTGTTTGGAGATCATGACCAGGGACGGCGAGACCAAGGTGCTGCTCGACCGGATCGACGGCAAGCCGATCGGCAAGGTCAACTTCGTGCTACGGGATTCGAAGGACCGGCTCTGGGTGACGGTGTCGACGCAGATCAGGAACTGGATGGAAGCGGCGAGCCGCCGCGTCGAGGACGGGTCGATCGTGCTCGTCGACGGAGACAATGTCCGCACGGTCGCCACCGGCATCGCCTTCACCAACGAGGTGCGGCTCGATGCCAGGGAGGAATGGCTCTACGTGGTCGAGACGACCGGCCGCAAGATCACCCGCTTCCGCGTTGCGGACGACGGCGCGCTCTCGGACCGCCAGACCTTCGGGCCGGAAGACCACGGCGCTTTCATCGACGGCATCGCCTTCGATTCGTACGGCAATCTGTGGGGCACCCACGTGATGACGGACCGCATCTTCGCAATCACCCCGGAGGGCGAGTTGCGCATCATCCTCGACGACGACAATCCCGAAGCCAGCAAGCGGCTTCTGGATGCCTTCGAACGGGGTCAATCCACGCCCGACCTCATGCTCGCCGCCGGAGGTACGATCGCCCCATGGTTCGCCAGCGTCACTTTCGGAGGTCCGGACCTGAGGAACGTCTATATCGGTTCATTGAGGGGGACGCGTATTCCGTGGTTCCGCAGCCCGGTGGCGGGGCTGCCGATGGTCCACTGGAACGACCCGCGGCCGTGAGTGCGTAGGCCGACCAGCGGTTTTTTTTGGATGTCGAAATGGATCGCGAGCCTCGGCGCGCGATCCATTAGCTATTCGGTTCGCGGTGATGCGGGTTCCGCCCGTGTGTCGTCCGCAGACGCGACATTTCGGTCGAAGAGGGGGCCGTCGGAGAACTCTCCACTGATCTCGATCACCTTCGCACGCGCGGTGTTCCAAGCTGCTTGCGAGTAGGCACCGCTGAAGTTGATCGCGTCGACTGCAAGGGCGAGGACGGCGACGAGAAGCAAGAGACGCATTTCGTGTGCTCCGGTTTGACCGACCGTAAACGTCCGCCGCGACCTCCGGTTCCTGTTCTTCTCGGCTCTTGTCTGCCTCGCCGGCACGGAGGGAAGAGCAGTATGTCTCGATGCGGCCGCGATCGTGCAACTGAAGGCCCCCCGCCGCACCGATAGGATGGGGCCTCGGACCCTCAGGCGATCTCGACTTGCCGCGAAACCAGCCGCTCGACCAGGCGGTCGATGTGGCCGTCCGATACGCCGGCCCGGGAGAGATACTGCGAAAAGCCGCCGTAGCGGTCCGCGACGTGGCCGAGGAAGACACGCATCGTTTCCGGTTCGCTCGCGAGCAGGATCGCGGCGGCTTCGGCGCTCAGGCCGCGCAGCAATGCGGCTTCGCGCAGACGCTTAATCAGCGACGCCGCGGTGCTCGCGGTGAGCGCATAGTCTTGCACGATATCGTCCCAGGGGACGCCGGCGAGCCCCAGCAACATCGCCGCCACGATGCCGGTCCGGTCCTTGCCGGCCGTGCAGTTGAACAGCACGATGCCCTCGCTCGCCTCCGCGATCGTCGTCGCAACCTTGCCGAGTGCGGGCCCGCAGATCTCGACGGCGCTGACATAGCGTTCGGCGAGGCTGAATGGCGTCGACGACGACAGCAGCGCATCGACGGGGGCAAGGCTGTCGAACAGCGGGATGTGGCGGTAGTCCACGGACCGGTGCCCGGCGAAGACGCTCGGGTGCCGCAGGAGTTCGAGATCGCTGCGCAGGTCGACGACCGTCGCCAGACCGAGTTCGATCAGCGTGCCTATGTCGGTCTCGGTCAGCGACTGAAGACCGTCCGCCCTCAGCACCGAACGCCAGCGGGTCGTGCCGCCGCCCGGCAATGCATAGCCGCCGAGATCGCGGACGTTGAACGCGCCGCCCAGGCGGATGTGACGTTCGAAGGTTGCGGGCATCAGCGGATTCCGGATTTCATGAACGAGTCGACCACCTGTCTTTGCAGGACGAGGTAGAGCGCGAGGATGGGCAGCGACGCAAGTGTGGCGGCTGCCATCAGCGGTCCCCAGTCGTTGCCCTCCTGCGTCATGAAGAACTGCAGCCCGATCTGGACGACCGAGTTTTCCATGCGCCGGATGAGGAGCAGCGGCCAGAAATACTCGTTCCACGCCGAGATGAAGCAGAGGATGGAAACGGAGGCGAGCGGCGCTCGAAGGTTCGGCAGGACGACTTCCAGAAGGATGCGCAGGCTGCCGGCGCCGTCCATGCGCGCGGCCTCGACGACCTCGCGCGGAAAGCCGCGCATCGCATTGTAGAGCACCAGCACCGCGAAGGCCGCCGCCGCGTTGGGGATGACGAGACCTGCGACCGAGTCCAGTAGCCCAAGCCTCGCGGCCAGCACGTAGTTCGGGATCATCACCACCTGGAACGGGACGAGCCAGGACAGCGCAATCAGTGATCGTGCCAGCGCACCGCCGGGAAATCGCCAGCGCACCAGCGCCCATGCGGCGAGGACGCCGGTGGCGACCTGCGCCAGGGTGGTGGCGCCGGCCATGACCACCGTGTTGCCGAGGATGCGCAGGATCGGCATGGCGGAAAGCACGTGGAGATAGTTCTGGAACGTCGGCGCCGACGGGAACAACCCGCCGGAGAATATCTCGTTCTCGGCGCGGAACGAGCTCTGGATCATCCAGTAGACCGGGAAGATCGCCAGGACGGAGAGCGTGATCATCACCCCGTGGGCCGCGACCCGTCCTATGCGCCGTTCATTCGTCATAGACGGCGAGCCTCCGCATGAGGGCCAGACAGCCGAGCGCGATGAGCCCGAAGACGACGAAGACCAGCATGCCCGCCGCCGTGCTCCAGCCGGCGGCCATGGTCTTGAAGCCGTATTCCCACATCACGTGGAAAACGTTCGTCGTCGAGCGCAGGGGACCGCCGCCTGTCAGCGCGTTGATGTAGACGAAGCTCCACTGCGCGCCGAACAGGATGGTCATCATCGTGATCAGGAGGATGGTGGGCGACATCAACGGCAGGCGTATGTCGCGCACGATCTGCCAGCCGCTGGCGCCGTCCATCCGCGCGGCCTCGATGTAGGTCGGATTGATCGCGCTGTCGGCGGCCGCGAAAAGCAAGGTCGAAAAGCCGATGAGCTTCCAGCCGGTGATCCATACCAGCGTCCACAGCGCCACGTCCGGATCGCTCAGGAAGCCGACCTTCGCCAGGCCGGCACCTGCGAGCCAGGCGTTGACCAGCCCATGGTCCTCGTTGAGCAGCCAGCGCCACAGGATTGCGGCGACAATCGGCGCGACGATCATCGGCACGAAGATCAGCGCACGGTAGAAGTTGCGAAGCGGACCACCGAGGTTTCCCGTCACCAGCGCGACAGCGAGCGGAATGCCGACCGAAAGCGGCAGGAGGCCGATCGTGTAGAGGATGGTGTTGACGACCGCCTGGCGCATGTCGGGCAGGCCGAGCAGGTTCCGGTAGTTGTCGAGGCCGACGAAGCGCGGCGTCGCGCGCGGCAGCATGTTCCACTGATAGAAGGACAGCTCGAACGCCTGCAGCAACGGCACATAGACCCAAAGTACCACGACCGCCAGCGCCGGCGCGAGATAGAGCCATGGCTCGACGGTCGAAAGCCGGATCCGCGGGATGGCCCGTGGCGGCGCGCCGGCGGCGAAGACGGTCGTATCTGTCATGATGGTTGCCGGAGCCGCCGTGCCGGGACGGGTTCTCCCGCCCCGGCGCGCGCGCTTCGTCCTCGATCCAGCATCAGTCCTGCGGCATCAGCGACTGCCCGAGGTCCTGCGCCTTCTTCAGCACCTCGCGCGGGTCGCCGTCGCCGAAGACGGCCTCGGTCACTGCCTCCTTCATCATGTTCTCGACCTGACGGTAGTTCGGACCGGGAAAGGCGACGTTCGGCGTCAGCCGGTCGAGTTGCGCGACGTTGGCCTTGAACTTCGGGTTGGCGGCGTACCAGTCCTTCAGGTAGCGCGGATCGTCCAGCGTGCCGAGACGCAGCGGCAGGTAGCCGATCTTCGAGGTGATCACCGAATAGGCTTCGTCGGAGGTCAGGAACTTCATCAGTTCCCAGGCAGCGCGCTGCTTCACGGGGTCCTGCGAGAACATGAAGATCGCCGAGCCGGAGTTCGTCGGCGCGGTCGGCTTGTCGCCGAACGCCGGCATCGGCGCGAGGCCGACCTCGAACTTGCCTTCCGCCGCCGTCTCGAAGCGGCTGAGCACGGCCGAGGTGAAGAGGAACATGCCCAGGTTGCCGGACGCGAAGGTGTCCATGTGGGCGCCGACGTCGATGCGGGCGTGCGCACCCGAATCCATCAGGTCGCGCAGCATGACCACGGCATCGGCCTGGTCCTTGTCGGCGAAGGTGAGCGTGTTTCCGTCGCGCACCTTGCCGCCGCCGTTCGACATGACGATCGCCTGGTAGACGAAAGTGCCGTCGATCGGTCCGTAGGCGCCCGGGAAGAAGCCGTGCTTGCCGGTCTTCTCGGCGATCTGCTTGCCTGCGACCTTGACCTCTTCCCAGGTACGCGGCGACTGGTCGGGATCGAGACCGGCCTCGCGGAACAGGTCGCGGTTCATGAACATCACCGGCGTCGAGAAGACATAGGCGAGACCGTAGGTCTTGCCGTCGACCTCGCCGAGCGCCAGCCCGTTCGGCACGAAACCGGCGGCATGGGCTGCGAGTTCGTCACCGGCCAAGTCCTCCAGCGGCTGGGCTCCGAGCTCGTTGGCCGCGTAGATCAGGTCGCGGAAGACGAGCTGCGCCACGTCGACCTCGATGCCGGCCACCATGTCGGCCTGCACGCGCGACAGCACCTCGTTTGAAGGGGCCGCGATGGGCTCGACGTGTACGTTCGGGTTGGCTGCCTCGAAGCGTGCGATCAGGTCGAGCGTGGCTTCGCGGCCGAGCCCGGCCGAGGCGAGATTGTAGTTGTAGAAGGTGATGGTGACGGGCTCGTCGACGCTCTGCGCCATCTGCGCCTGCGCGGAGGCTAAGAACCCGCCCGCCAGAAAGGCGGCCGAGAGCGCGAGCGCGAAAAAATGTCTGCGGATCATGGGATGGACCTTTCGTCGGGAGGGGAGGATCATTCGGCCGCCGTGGGGACGGGCATGGCGCGCTGCCGCAGGAGTTCCAGCGGGTAGACGTTGAGTTCGGCACGATCGGCCGGCAGGGGCACGAAGGCGACGGTCAGGCCGCTGGTGCGGATCGTGCCGATGGCGAAGGACGCGCCGCGCACCATGCGCAGGATGTCGGCGCGTAGGATGTCGGTGGCCGCGTGCTGGCCCATGCCCACGACGACGGGAATGCCGTGCCAGGAAGACACCCGGTCGTGGTGGATGTGACCGGAGAGGATGCCGACAACGTTTCGGCCCTTCAGCATGCCGGCGAGCCGCTGCGACTGGTCGAAGTCGACCGTGCGCCAGTGGGCGATGTCCGGTCCATCGCCGAGCGCCGGCGGATGATGCGACACGATCAGCTTCGGCAGGTCGCCGTGACGATCGAGGGCGGCTGCGAGCCAGTCGAATTGCGCCTCCTCTATCGTGCCGCCGATGAAGCCCGGCGTGCTGGAATCGAGGCTGATGACGTGGATGCCATCGATCACCGCATCATGATCGTAGGGCGCGTCGAGATCATCCTCGCGGCCGAGCATTCCGCGGTAGAAACCCTCGCGGGTGTCGTGATTCCCGAGCGCGTAGACGACCGGCACATCCAGCGCCGACATCAGCTCCTTCAGCACGCCGTAGCTCTCCGCGTCGCCGCGGTTCGATAGATCGCCGCTCGCCACCACGAACCTCGGCTTCGGGTCGACCGTGCCGACAAGGCGCAGGATCTCGGCCAGCGTCGTGCGCGTGTCGCTGAAGAGATGATCGTCGCGGTCCGGATCGCCGATATGCAGGTCGGTCAGGTGAATGAAAGTGACAGGCTGCGCCATGCGGCTTCTCCGGATTCGTGTGCTGGGGGATTGGAACGAGCGCGCGGTTCGACGCGCCGGCCGTCTTCCCGACGGAAGGCGTGGACGGCGCCGGGCGCGGCACGCAGCCCCAGGCGACCAGCCGGAACAAGCGTCGCGGCCGGCAGGGCTACGGCGAAGGATATTTCCCCGATGCTTCCGTGCAGGTGGAGTTCGTTGCCGAGATCTTCGAGAATTTCCGGATCGAACGGCAGCACGTCGTCCGCCCCGGCCTGCGCGACAAGACTGAGATCGCCCGGACGAAGGCCGATCTCGATTGCGGCGCCGGACGGAAGATCGAAACACAGCTCGGGCCACGGCACGTGTCCACCCTCGACCACCGCCCTGCCCCGCCGGTCGATCGCCGTGGGAAGGAAGTTCATCGGCGGAGAACCGAGGAAGTTGGCGACGAAGCGGCTCACCGGATGACGGAACACCTCGGCCGGGGGGCCGACCTGCTCGATCAAGCCCTGGTTCATGACGACCAGCCGGTCGGCGAGCGTCATCGCCTCGACCTGATCGTGGGTGACGAAGACGCTCGTGGTCTTCAGTTCGCGGTGCAGGCGCTTGATCTCGAGCCGCATCTGGATACGCAGCTTGGCGTCGAGGTTGGACAAGGGTTCGTCAAAAAGGAAGATGCCGGGCTCCCGCACCATCGCACGGCCCATGGCGACACGCTGCCGCTGCCCGCCGGAAAGCTGCGCGGGCTTGCGCTCCAGGAGATCGCCGAGGCCGAGCGTTTCGGCCACGCGGGCGACGCGGCGGGCGCGCTCCGGCTGGCGGATGCCGGCTACCTTGAGCGCGTAGCCGACGTTCTCGGCAACGGTCATGTGCGGATAGAGCGCGTAGTTCTGGAACACCATCGCGCAGCCGCGGCGTCCCGGCTCGATGTCATTGACGACACGCCCGTCGATGGCGATCTCACCGGCGGTGATGTCCTCCAGGCCGGCGATCATGCGCAGGAGCGTGGACTTGCCGCACCC
The DNA here is from genome assembly GCA_950071955.1 of uncultured Mesorhizobium sp. Taxonomy (GTDB): domain Bacteria; phylum Pseudomonadota; class Alphaproteobacteria; order Rhizobiales; family Rhizobiaceae; genus Aquibium; species Aquibium pacificus. The sequence continues at coordinate 8,537 of CATMOC010000094.1, forward strand.
CGAGGGGCCGAGGATGACGAGAAAGCTGCCGTCCTCGACCGACAGGTCCAGTCCGCGGACAGCCGGCGTCCTGCCATAGACCTTGTGGACGTTCGTGATGTCGATCGAGGCCATGTCGCCGCCGGTTCGTTTGCACCGAAGCATGAGTAGGCTGCTGCCATTGCCGCGACATGACAGGTTTCGGACGCCGTTCGAATTCGCACCGGACAGGCCTGGTCGAGAGCAGACTCCGCACCCTCAGGACAGGCGGCGGAACATCGGCGCCACCACCTCGACGATCCGCGCGATGACCGCGTCGGGATCGGAGAAGTCGATCGCATGGTCAGTCAGCACCTCGTTGCGCACGCGGCTCCGCGTAACCTGAGACCGGATGCCGAGCGCGCAGCTCATGCGCCAGCCGATCCCGGCGTCATCGAGCCAGGGCGCGAGCTGGCGCAGATAGACCATGAAGGCCCGATGGTGCTCGACACCCTCGATGATCGCCCGGTAGATCTCCGGATCGCGGCTGCGTTGCGACATCGAGTTGAAATGGGCAAGGACGCGGTATTTCGAGGTCGGCTCCAGGCTCCAGCGTACGGAGGGACCGACCAGCGCCGCGATCACCTCCTCGATCAGCGGCGGCTCGGGATGGCGCCGCTGCACCGCCCGGTTGAGCAGATTCATGCGCTCCTGGTTCAAGCGCCGGTAGACGCGCTCGGCGGTGGCGACGATCAGGCGCTCCTGGGAGCCGAAATGATAATTGACGGAGGACGGCGTCACCCCCGCTTCCCTGGCGAGCCGGCGCACGGTCAGATCGTCGACACACTCGACCTCGCAGAGCATCCGCTCGCAGGCATCGAGCAGCCGGACGGATGTGTGGTTCATGGCGGAGCCCTTCAGCCGATCAAACGCCGCGACAGGCTACGCCCCCTGCTTGAAGCCTGGATGACCTAAGGACGGAATGGCAGGAATGGCTCGCTTTCGTTGTCCAGGGACGCACCGCTGCAAACGGCGAATTCGCCGGCGCAGCTGGCTCGCAAGCCACACGGGAAGCCCAATCGGCTACAGAATCGCCGGCCGCCGGCTTGGCCGACAAGCGCCGGACCTTGTCGTAGGCTGGAGCGGATGAAGGAGATCGTACCCTCCAATACAGCTTGGGAAGCTGGCGCTTTCGCAGCGAAACCCGCTCCATAGATGTAGAACCCCAAGCTACATCGATCAATTTTCTCGAATGTTTTCAATGCTCGCGCAGAACGATCGAACGACGGCAGAGCGCCCTTGCCGGTGGTGTCGTTCCCATTCCAAACCTCTTTTCTTCGGCAGCCATCCAAGAGGGGAGATCGCTCCAAGGGTGAGATAGCGCTTGCTGTGGCACCGAAAATCTGCTCAGTTGACTGGACAACTTCAGAAGGTTGCGGATGTCGAAAGCGCGCGCCAGCTTGGCGATATCGAGCCGCTCGAGCGACGCGAT
>CATMOC010000095.1 GCA_950071955.1 uncultured Mesorhizobium sp.
CCGGGGCGGTGATCGAAACGCCGTCCAGCGCCTCGATCGCCTGCCCGTAAAGCACCTTCAGACCGGAAATCTCCAGTGCTGCAACCATCGGACTACTCGATCTTGCCCCAGGGGGTTTCTTCGGTGACGGTCAGCTTCCCGTCTTCGATGTTGTAGCGATAGAGAACGCCGTAGGGGATACGGTTCTTCTCGAAAGCGATCGGCGTACCGAAGACGCCGTCGCCGTCGAAGTCCTTGATCGCGGCCATCTCGGCGATGAGGTTCGGACCGTTCAGTTCGACGCCCTTGTCGATGGCCGATCCGATCGCCTCGCGCAGGAGCAGCGCCGCGGCCCAGCTCTGCATGTAGCCGATGTTGGCGTAGCCGGTGTAGGGCTTGTCGGTCCAGGTCTTCAGGTACTCCTCGATGGTGTTGATCATCGGGGTGTCCGTCTGGTCGATCTGGAGATTGACCGTCACGGTGCCGAGATACCCGTTGGCGGCCTCACCCACGGTCGATACGACGTCCGGGTGCGACCCGAAGATCGTGCCCATCATCTGCGCCTCGACGCCGTAGTCGCGCAGGAGCTTGACGATCTCGGGCCAGACGTTCGCCGCGTAGCCATGGAAGATCACGTAGTCGGGGTCGGCCTGCCGCACCTTGATCGCATGCGCGGTCACGTCGACCTCGACGAACTTCGTCTCCTGCTCGAGGACGATGTCGATGCCCATCTCCTCGGCGTACTTGCGGGCGTTCTCGAGCGGGTCGCGGCCGAACTCGGAGGCCGAGTAGACGATCGCGACCTTGTTCCCGGCATCCTTGCTCTTGATGTAGTTGAAGAGCTGCTTGATCTGGTCGGAATAATTCGAGCCGACGAGGAAGTGCAGCGGGTACTTGTCGGTCTGCACGAGGTCGGACGCCGCACCCGTCGAGGACATCAGCACCTTGTAGGTCTCGTTGTTCTCGGGCGAGATCGCACGCACGAAGGGCGTGCCGTCGCCGCCGGAGAACACGATGTCGCCGTCGGCGACCGCTTTCTTGAAGCCGGCGACGCCGAGCTCGACCTTGTACTCGTCGTCGTAGAACTCGATGTCGATCTTGCGGCCCTTGATGCCACCGTCCTTGTTGATCCAGTCGACGGCGTGCTGCCAGCCGACCTGCTGCGCCTGGCCGGTCACCGCCAGCGGTCCGGTCAGCGGCAGCGGAACCCAGAACTTGAGGTCCTCTTCCTGTGCCTGGGCCATCCCGGCGGTGCCCGCCAGCATCGCCGCGCCCGCCAGGGCGAGGACCTGTCTTCTTATGAGTTTCATCATGTCATGCTCCTCCTGTTTCGTTGTCGTTTAGGGACTTCTAGTGCTCCTGCCGCGCCTCGACATTCTCGGAACGGCCGAGCGCGCGGTCGACGAAGCCCACAAGGCCGCGCGGCTCGAAGATGAGGAAAAGGACGATCAACGATCCGAAGATGATCTCGCGCAGCGGCGATAGGAGGCTGGCGAGGTCGGCGCCTTCGATGCTGACCAGCGCGATGATCTCGCGCAGGAATTCCGGCATCAGCGTCATGAACAGCGCGCCCAGGATCGAGCCGAGGATCGATCCGCGCCCGCCTACGACGACGGCCGCCAGGAAGAACACCGACGACACCAGCGTGAACTGGTCCGGGTTGACGATGCGCAGGAAGGCCGCCAGCAGCGCCCCCGCGATGCCGGCGTAGGCTGCGCCGATGCCGAACGCGATGAGTTTCGTCGACACGACGTTGATGCCCAGCACCTGTGCAGCATAGTCCTTCTCGCGCACGGCGATGAAGGAGCGGCCTATGCGGGTGCGGAACAGGTTGCGCGCCGCCAGCGTCGCGATCAGCGCCACGAAGGCGACGACGTAGTAGAAGCCCGTGTCGCCGAAGCCGAAGACGTCGATCTTGGGCAGCGACAGGCCGCGGTCGCCGCCAGTCACCGACGTCCACTGCTGGAACACGAAATAGAGGGAGTACTGCGCAGCGAGCGTCGCGATGGCCAGGTAGACGCCCTTGATGCGGAGGGCAGGTATGCCGAACACCAGCCCGATAGCGAACGCCGCCACGGCTCCGATGACCAGATTGACCGCCAGCGGCGTCCCCAGGTGCAGCCACATCAGCGCGCTGGCATAGGCGCCGACCCCCAGGAAGGCGGAATGCCCGATCGACAGCAGCCCGGCATAGCCGACCGTGATGTTCAGGCCCACCGTCGCGATGACGTTGATGGAGATGAGACACGCCATGTAGACGGCATAGATAGACCCCCAGACCGGCACCGAGATCATGACGAGCACGAGCAGGATCCACGAGATCGTCTCAATGCGCGGGTCGAGCGGCTTCGTGCCGGAAGCGGCCGCGGGGAGGGACTGGGACGGCGCGGTCATATGCGTTCCACCCTCTGCTCGCCGAACAATCCGTACGGCTTCACGATCATGACGACGAGCACCACGAGATAGGGAATGAAGCTCTGCCAGGCGGCGCCGAGATAGGCGCCGACGATCGTCTCCATCCAGCCGACGAAAAGTCCTGCGATGATGACGCCCCCGATGCTGGTCATTCCCGCCAGCATGACGACGGCCAGCACGTTGAGCGCGACGAGGCCGAGCTGCGGCGTGACGCCGTTGACCGAGGCCGTGATGATGCCCGAGGCAGCCGTCAGCAGACCTGCCAGAGCCCAGGCGAGTAGAAACACCGCGCGGATGTTGATGCCCAGGCTTTCCGCCGTGATCTGGTCGGTCGAGGTGGCGCGGATCGCCGTGCCGGCGCGCGAGAACTTGTAGTAGATCATGAACAGGGCTGCGATCACGCCCGCTGTGACGAAGCCCCAGGCAAGCTTGCCTGGCACGAGGATGTCGCCGAGGAAGATCGGCTTGCGCGGCAGGGTCTCGGGGAGCTGCCGAACGTTCGGACCCCAGATGAGCCCGGCGAAGCCGCGCAGGATCGATCCAACGCCGAACGTCACCATGACCAGCACGATGTGCGGCCGTCCGATCAGTGGCCGCAACATTACCCGTTCGATGACGATGGCAAGCAGTGCGGCCGACGTGAGGCCCATGCCCAGGCCGACGATCCAGCCCAACCCGAGCTGCGTGTCGAAGAGATAGAAGAAATAGGTGCCGAGCATCATCATCTCGCCGGTGGCGAAGTTGAAGATGTTCGTCGCCTTGTAGACAATGACGAATGAGAGCGCCGCCAGCACGTAGATGCCGCCGGACGCCAGTCCGATGAGGCTGAATTCGAGGAAGAGGGCCATCGCTCTCTACGCCTCCGCCCCGAGATAGGCTTCGATGACGGCCGGGTTGGCCTGCACGTCTGCTGGGGCGCCGGCTGCGATCACCTCGCCAAAGTTCAGCACCACCACCTGGTCGGACATGCCCATGATGGATTCCATGTCGTGGTCAATGAGCAATACCGTGACGCCGCGCTCGTCGACCACCTTGCGGATCTGCGCCGCCATGGTGGCCTTCTCGGTGGTCGGCAGTCCCGCGAAGGGCTCGTCCAGCATCAGGAGACGCGGCCCGGAGATCAGGGCGCGCGCCAGCTCGATGCGCTTCTGCGTCCCGTAGGGGAGGCCGGAGACGGAGCTGTCCCGGTTATCCTGAAGCCCGAGCAATTCGATGACGGTTTTGTCCATCCGTTCTTCCAGCTCGCGCTCCTCCTTCGCGGCGGGTCCCAGGTATAGCCCGGCCGCGAACAGGCTGGTGCGCAGCTGGGCATGCGCGCCGAGCTTGATGTTCTCGGCCACCGTCATTCCCGGAAACAGCGCGATGTTCTGGAAGGTGCGCGAGATACCGTTGGCGGAGCGTGTGTGAGCCGGCTGGGACAGCAGGTCGGTTCCGGCGAATGTGACGCTGCCGGAGTTCGCCTTGTAGAACCCGGAGATGACGTTGAAGAGCGTGGTCTTGCCGGCGCCGTTCGGGCCGATCACCGCGGTGATCTTCCGCTCGGGTACGCTGAGGGACACGTCGGAGAGCGCCCGGATCCCGCCGAACGTCACATCGACACCGCTCACCACCAGAATGTCGGAAGTCATTCCACCCTGTCTGCCTGTCGCCCGGCCTGCGCCGCGATTCAATCGGCTGGGCCGATCGATATCGAGTTTGACGATGCCGGCATCCTCCCTTAGGTCGTCGCCGACCCGATCGATGTCGACATTATCGAAGGCGGCGAATGCGGATAACCGGCAGGTCTGCAAACCATCGTTGCAAAATTTGCAAACTGCGACCCGAATACGGGCGTTATATTGCCAGCATATGCAAAAGGAGGATGCATGCTAGAGATCGGCGATTTCAAGATTTCGCGTGTCGAAGAGGTGGTGCTGGACGAGCCGGTCGATCTCTTCGCCGGACTGGACGAGAACATCATCGCGCAGAACCGCGGGTGGATGGAACCGCACTATTACAACGCCGAGCGCAACGTCCTCCAATCGATGATCCATGTGTGGATTCTGCGCCGCGGCGACCGCACGATCATCATCGACACCGGCGGCGGCGACGGTCGCGACCGGCCGCTGTCGCCCCGCTTCCACATGCAGAAGCGCCATCTGGATCGCGGCCTAGTCGCGGCCGGCGTCGATCCCGAATCGGTCGACACCGTCTTCCTGACGCATCTCCACGTGGACCACGTCGGCTGGAACACGAAGCGCGAGGGCGATCGGTGGGTGCCGATGTTCCCGAATGCGCGCTACAAAATGTCGGCGAAGGAACTGGAGGCCCGCGATCCCGAGCGCGGTGCCGCGTCCAGGCCGCCGGCCTCGTGGAACACCTACCTCGATACGGTGAAGCCCGTGCTCGACGCCGGACTGGTCGACGTGGTGGAAGGCACCGAAAGTCTGGGCGAGGGGCTCGACATGGTTCCCATCCCCGGCCACGCACCCGGCATGACCGGCCTGCGCGTCCGGTCGAAGGGGCAGGAAGCCTTCTTCATCACCGATGTGATGCACCAGCCGATCCAGATCCTGTATCCGGAGTGGAACAGCAAGTACTGCGAAAACCAGGACATGGCGCGCGAGACCCGCGCCAAGGTCCTGAAGCACGCGGCAGACGAAGGCGCGCTGCTGCTGCCCTCGCATTTCGGGCGCCCCTTCGGCGGCTACGTGCGCCGCGACGGCGGCGGCTATCGCTTCGAACCCGCTCCGGACGTGATGTGATGGCGAAACTGGTCGAACTGAGGGTCGAGACGCACGGACGTCCCGACGCCCCCGCGCTCCTTCTGGTCCACGCGCTGGGAACCGACGGCCGCTTCTGGGACGAGGCGGTGGCGGACCTTGCGAAGGACTTCCGCTGCATCGTGCCCGACCTGCAGGCATCGGGCCGCACGCCAAATCCGCCCGAGCCGGTGACGGCGCAGCAGCATGCGGCCGATCTGATCGCATTGCTGGACAGGCTCGGCGTCAGCCGTGCGATCTTCGCTGGCTGCGCGATCGGCGGTATGGTGGCCGCCGTCGCGGCCGCCGCGGCTCCCGACCGCTGCGCCGGTCTGATCATGACCAATCCGGGCGTGCGGAATGCCGACGCGGTCAAGGAGATGCTGCGCGCTCGCGTCGGCGAGGTTCGGGCAAAAGGCATGCAGGTCCTGCTGCCGGCCGCCGCCGAACGGACCTTCCAGGGCATGGCGCACGACGAGCGCTTCGAGCGCTACCTCGAACGCTACGCCTCACAGGATCCGGAGGCCTATGCGCTGTCGGTGCTCGGCTTCCTCGACATCGACATCAGGCCGATCCTTCCCAACATCTCCTGCCCGGTCCTGCTCATCCCGGGCGGCCAGGACGTGCTGATGCCAGCCGACAGCGCGGAAGTGATCTCCTCGCTCGTGCCCCAGGCCGAGGTGGTGCGCTTCGAGGACGTCGCGCATTTCATCCCGTTCCAGGCGCCGGAGCGCTTCGTCGCCGAACTGCGGCGGTTCGCGGCGAAATTGGTGGCTTGAGCACGGCGGTTGAACCGTCCCCTGGCGCAATCTCTTCGGCGTCCGCCTGGGCAGTCGTTTTGGCTATTCCGGTACGCTTGGCTATGCCGGTACGTATGTCAGCTTGATCACGTCAGGGCCGATGCGATCGCTCGACGTGAGGCGTAATCGGGGTCGTGCCTTGGCGAAAAACGGCGTTCCGCCGCCGAGCACGACGGGATGGATGTACACGCGATACTCGTCTACCAGGCCGAGTTCGGTCAGGCTTCCCGCCAACTCCGGTCCGGAAACCTCCATCTCTCCATCGAGTTGACGTTTCAACCCGCGGATCGTCGCTGCGATATCATCCGCGACAAGGGTGGCGTTCGGACCGACCGATTTCAGTGAACGCGACACGACCCACTTCGGCTGGTCGCGCCAGACCCTCGCATAGTCGCGTTCTGCGTCGTTCCACTCCGGACGATCTTCGTCCCAATACCGCATCACCTCGTACATGCGCCGTCCGTACACGGTGCCCGCCATGCTGCGCACGTCCTCGATGAAATGACGAAAAAGCACGGGATCGGGTGCGAAGGCCATATGGTCGACGTAGCCGTCCAGCGACATGTTCAATGCGTATACGAGCTTCGCCACAGGGGATTTTCTCCTCGCCGTCTCCCTGAAGTCTTCGAGGGTAGGTGGAAACGCCCCGGGCGACAATCGGGCACCTGCCCGCGGTCAACTCCGCGGGCAACGATCAACAGGCCTCTGGGCTAGAGGTTCGCCAGTTCCCGCTTGAAGACTTGCGCGAGGAAATCGACGAAAAGCCGCAGCTTGAAGGATGTCTGGCGACTGGCCGGAAACACCGCGTAGACGCCGTTCTCGAAGTCCACGTGGCTGACCTTGTAGCCGGGCAGCAGGCGCACGAGCTGGCCATCGGCGAGTTCGCGGTGCACCGCCCAGTCCGGAAGCAGCGCGATGCCGACGTCGGCCTTGGCCAGTACCACCAGCGCGTAGCCGAAATCCGTCTGCACGGAGCCGCGCACCGGTACCTCGTCGATGCGCTTTTCGGCGTCCATGAAGCGCCAGACCGTCGTGCCGAGGTTGATCCGGTAGGTCAGGCAATTGTGGTCGCGCAGGTCCTGCGGCGAGTAGATCGGAGGCCGATCCTTGAGATAGGCCCGGGTGGCGACCGCGACCCGTTCGCTGCCGGTGAGCTTTCGGGCGATCAGCGAGGAATCCTCGAGTTTGCCGATGCGGATGTCGACGTCGACGCCCTGGTCCATCACCGGGGCGATGTTGTTGGATAAAACGATGTCGATCCGGATGTCGGGATACTGCGCCATGAATTCATGCAGATGAGGCAGGATGATCAGCTGTCCCACGAGCATGCGCGTATGCACGCGCAGCACCCCCTCCGGCTTGGTCTGGAGCTGGGTGACGCTGCGGTTGGCCTCCGCCAGCTGCTGCAGGATCTGCTCGACCTGCGCATAGTAGAGTTCGCCTGCCTCCGTCAGTGCCAGGGCGCGGCTCGAGCGCTTCAGGAGCTGCGTGCCGAGTTGCTCCTCGAGCGAGGTGATATGGCGCGAGATCGAGGCCGGGGAACTCCCGAGCAGCCGCCCCGCGCCCGAGAGACTGCCCTGCTGGACAGCGCTGACGAAGGACCGCAAGGTCTGTACCCATTCCATTTCAGCCGTCCGAAGCCTGCATTCCGTTTGAGGTCAGCTACAATATCCCGGTTATCTTTTCAATTTCCGAAAAGATAGCCTGTGCCCACTGTGCGTTCAGGCGTTGTTGGCAGCGTGTTAGGTCTGCGTGCGCAAGCCGCCGGGGAGCGGCGGCGAGGTGGAGGACACGAGTATGGCGACAGGCGGCGTTGTGAGCGATCTCGACAAGGGCGACGTGCTCGGTCCGGTCGAATACACGCTGAGCCCATTCGTGGTGCGCGAGTACTCGCATGCGGTCGAGATGCACCACCCCTGCTTCCAGGGGCGCGAGGGCGATCTCGTCATGCCGCCCACGCTGATCCACCTCGACAAGCTGCGCCTCTATAAGCACGCCTGTCCGGGCGGAACGGGTCCCAGCGCCCGCATCCATTTCGAATACAACGTGGAGGTGTTCGAGCCGGTCCGCGTCGGTGACCGCCTGAGCGTGCGCGGCGAGATCACGGACCGCTACCAGAAGAACGGCCGCGACTACGTGGTGCTCCAGATGGAACTGACCAACGTTGCGACCGGCCGTCTCGTGGTGCGCTACGTCGATCGGGTGATTCTGGCCTATCGCTCCGCCGAAAAAGCCGCGTGAGGAGAACCGAGATGCACGCCGAAAAGCTCGAGCCGGGTTCGGAGTTCTCGCTGCCGCCGCGTCCGATGACGCGCGAGCGCATGCGCTGGTACGTCGATGCGCAGCCTACCATCGCCGCAGACGACGGCAGGATCCACACCCAGGAACCCACCATCCACGACGACGACGAGTATGCGCGCAAGCAGGGGCTGCCGGGCATCATCGCCGACGGGATGATATCCACCAACTGGATCCTTGGCCTTTTGATCGACGTCTACGGCCCAGACGTGGCGGGCCGCTGCAAGCTGCGGACGAAGTACGTCGCGCCGATCTACGAGGACCAGATCGTCGTCACGCGCGCCCGCGTCACCGCGGTGGAGCCGTCGGGCGAGGGGAAGGCCTGCCGACTGGACGTCTGGTGCGAGGACGACGCCGGAACCAAGCTGACGACTGGCGAAGCCACGGTGTTCGTCTGATGCCGCGCACCGGCACGAGCGAATGACGACTGCCGCCGGGAATGTCAAATGAGTGAGGTTCTTCAGGGTATCCGCGTCCTCGACCTGTCGCGCATTTTCGCGGGACCGGATTCGGCCCAGATGCTGGGCGATCTGGGCGCGGACGTGATCAAGGTCGAAAGTCCCAAGGGCGGTGACGAATGCCGCTATCTGGGCGTGACCAAGGAGGAACTCGAAAAGATCGGCGCGCCGAGCCCGTCCTTCCGCTCCTTCAACCGCAACAAGCGCTCGATCGTTCTCGATCTGGCGACCGACACCGGGCGCGACGCGGTGCGACGCCTGATGCTGCGGTCGGACGTCGTGCTGAACAACTTTCGGCCGGGCACCATGGAGCGCTGGGGCATCGGCTACGACGATCTCTGCGCCGAGCATCCCGGAATGATCTATTGCGACTTCCACGCCTACGGGCCGGTCGGGCCGCTCGCCGACATCGGCGCCAACGATCTCGCGCTGCAGGCGCATTCCGGCCTGATGAGCATCACCGGCGAGGAGGGCGGGCCACCGGCGCGGGCAGGCAGCGCCATCGTCGACCTGCACGCGAGCCTCGCGATCGTCAGCGGCGTGCTCGCCGCGCTGTTCCACCGCGAGCGCACGGGTGAGGGGCAGCGGCTCGACACGTCCCTGCTGCTCTCATCCGCGCATCTGATGAGCTATTTCTACCAGGACTACTGGCTGACCGGAAACGAGCACAAGCGAATGGGCACCGCCAATCATCTGAGCGTGCCCAACCAGGCCTTCCCCGCCAATGACGGTTACGTCGTCATCATCGCCCCGTCCGACGAGATGTGGCGGCGGCTCGCCGCCGCGCTCGATCCCGAGACGCTCGGCGTGGAGGCCTTCAGGACGGCCTCGGAACGGCTGCGCCTGCGCAAGGACGTGGTCGAAGCGATATCGGCCGTTACGCGCCGCCTCGGCAAGCACGAGATCCACGACAAGCTGAGCCGTGCGAAGGTGAACGTGTCGATCGTCAACGGCATCGCCGAGGCAACCGAGCATCCGCAACTCGAGGCCGTAGGAGGCATCTTCCACCACGGCGACGGGGAGCGCTATGTCGGGACGCCGTTCCGGCTGCATAAATCGCCAGGCCGGATGAGCCGCGGCTATCCCGGGCTGGGCGAGCACTCGGCCGAGATACTTTCGGAAGCGGGCTTCTCCGAGGCGGAGATCGAGGAACTGTCGGGAGTGCGGAAATGAACGCAGCCGCGGGTGGGGCGTCGGGTCTCGACGCCATGATGCGCGCGCGCAGCGTCGCCGTGATCGGGGCCTCCTCGGACGCGGTGAAGATCGGCGGCAAGCCGGTTGCG
>CATMOC010000096.1 GCA_950071955.1 uncultured Mesorhizobium sp.
CTGCCGAAACTCCAACCGCGATACCGGCGCAGACGGCGACGGGCCAGGCGACATCGATGGAGATGAGGCTGCCGATGACGACGGCGGAGAGGCTGCAGACGTTGGCGAAAGACAGGTCCAGTTCGGATGTGATCAGCGCAAAGGTGAACCCGATGGCGAGGATCGAAAGGAAACTCGCCTGCTTCAGTACGTTCAGAAGGTTGGCCGCCGAACTGAAGTTGTCCGCGAAAATGAGCAGGAACACGAAGAGAGCCAACCCCGCCAGCAGGGTGCCGTAAACCTCGATGACGCTCTTGAGACTCATGCGGTACGATCCGGGGCAGAGACGGCCGGCCCGGCGGGAGCGGCAAGCGTGATGCGGCGGTGGCTCTCCTGCATGTACCTCACCCCAGGCACTGCGGCGGACAACTCTTCGCCCAGAAGGGCATGATCGCCCGCCCTGCGTCATGGTCCCGATATCCCGGAGGCGGTGGACTTACGTCGCCCCACCAGCCATGCGCGCACATGGACCGCCACGCCATCTGGTCTTCCAGCGTGCGCGCATCGGTGTCATGGACCTTCTTGAGCCCCTGCCAGGCATCGCGCACCGCGCGGTCCGCAGCATCGGAAGGCTCGAGGCAATAGTCATAGAAAGCTCCGGTGAGCGCTTCCATCTCGGCCGCGATCTCGGGCCATTCGTCCCGTTTTAGGTGCCAGGCGCCGAGCCAGTCCGCAACCACGGCCTCGATCGCCCCTTCCCTGCCAAGATGCGCGAATTTGCGCGTGGTCAGCAGCATGTGGCGTGTGAGTTCGGCGGCGGCGTGTTCGCGCCGGGCCAGCATCGCGGCCTCCTTCATCGCCTCGATCGCGCGGTCCGCTTTCCCGCTGAAGTCGGCAAGCATATGTGTCATGTCAGCGCTTTCGATCTCTCGTGTACCATTTCGTCCAGCACCCGGACGCTCGCGGCGATGCGGGCGAACATGGCGTCTGCGTCGAGCGAGCCGACGACATGCGCGTTGGCGGGCTGTCCGCCGCGACCCCACCAGTCGATCGTCGACCGGCCGACCGTGGGCCCTTCCGCGGTCTCGATCGTGACATGGCAGTCCCGGCCTTCGAAGAGCGTCGGCCAGAGCAGATAGGCGATGACGCAGGCATCGTGCATCGGGTGACCGCCGTCTCCGCCAAGCGCGGCTCCCCCCGGACGCTCGCGCCGGAGCATGGACAGGATCGCGGTGCCGACCGGCCCCTTCGCAGCGAAAGACGCCAGCCGGGCAGGCGTCGCGACCGCCTGATAGGTGGCGTTGAGCGGAAAGAGCGTGATCGGCAGACCCGCGTTGAAGACGACCGCTGCCGCATGCGGGTCGACGAAGAAGTTGAACTCCGCGGCAGCCGTCATGTTGCCGAGGTCGCGGGCACCGCCCATGATGACGAGCCGCTCGATCCTGTCCTTGATGTCGGGGGCCTGGAGCAGCGCCAGCGCGATGTTGGTGAGCGGCCCCAGGGCGCAGATCGTCATCCCCGAGCCGCTGCCGCGAATACAATCGATCAGGAACGGAACCGCATGGGACGGTTGTGCCGGCCGGCGCGGCGCTGGTATGTCCATTCCGGCCAGGCCATCTGCCCCACACATGAATTCCGCCGTGTGCAGGGGCCGCAGGATCGGCTGCGCGCAGCCGGCATGGACGGGCACGTCCGGCCGCCCGGCAAGCTGGCAGACACGCAGGGCATTGACGGTCGTCTGCGCAACGCCGACGTTCCCCGCGACAGTGGTGATGCCCGCGATGTCCAGCGCGAGTCCCGCGCTCAGCGCCAGCAGGATCGCCAGCGCGTCGTCCTGGCCCGGATCGGTGTCTATGATGATTGGAATTCTCATGCCCCCAGCCTGCATGCCCCGAAGTCCAGACTTTCGATCCGCACCGGCCCCTTGAAGCGCACCGGAATTTATCTTAGTGGCTAAGATGCTCAGCGATTAAGAGAAGTTTTGGGATGCCTGTCAAGCAGCAAAATCCGGCGAACACATCCCGGAGCAAGGAGGCGCGCATCGCCGAACTGGAACGCAAGATCCGCGCGGCGAGCGCCCAGCGGACCCTGTACAGCGGCGTGCTTGCCAGCAAGCTGGGCCTGAATCAGACGGATCTGGAGTGCCTGTTCATCATCACGCTCGGCCAGAACGTCACGCCGGGGCAACTGGCGGTGGAGACGGGGCTGACGACCGGCGCGATAACCGGCGTCGTGGATCGTATCCAGCGCGCGGGCTACATCGAGCGCAAGCGTGATCCGCGCGACCGCCGCCGCTGGTTCCTGGAGCCGGTCCCGCACCGCATCGAAGAAATTCGCGCCATCAATCGCCGCGCATTCGCTTCCTGGACCGAAGAGCTTGGGCGATATTCGGAAGCCGAACTGGACCTGCTGCTCGACTTCTCCGACCGCAACTACCTTGCCGCCGTGAACGCCACCGTCGCCCTGCGCCAGGACACCGAGGGCTCCGCCCCTGGAATGAAATCGTCCGGACACTGACGCGATCCCGAGCTCTCTGCTCGGGTAGACCGGGCCTGAATGGGTGCTGTGATGTGTCGGGCGGGCGCGAAGCTTCTCCACCGAGCCCGCGAGCGACTGGGGCTGGCCTCCCCGCGCACCAGATGCGGCAATCGGCAATCGCCGCCTGAAAACTCCATTGCTCACGATCCCCCCGACGGACCGCGGGAGCCGCAGCATGCGAGAGATGTCGCTCGGAATGCCCCACGGAACGAGCCCCGGGGAAAGGGCTTCCGAGCATCCCGACCCCTCCGCTATAATCTTCCTTGGAAGATATCATTGACCCATCTGGCGAGATGTGATTATCTTCCGCGGATGATGCTTGAGCCGGTTATGGGAGGAAATGCTCATGCTTACACGCGAGGAAAACGATCGCCTCACGCAGGTCGGCGCCGGTACGCCGATGGGCGAGACCATGCGGCGGTACTGGCTGCCCATCGCGACGTCCGATCAGCTTCCCCATCCGGATTGTGCGCCGCTGCGCAGCATGCTTTTGGGCGAGCCCTTTGTCGTCTTCCGTAATACGGACGGCGAAGTGGGTGTGCTCGACGAGTTCTGCATGCACCGTCGGGTCTCGCTGGCGCTGGGGCGCGTCGAGGATAACGGCATCCGCTGTCTCTACCACGGCTGGAAGTTCGCCGTGGACGGCACGATCCAGGAGACGCCGAACCACTGCAACGAGAAGTTCAGACAGCGCCTGAAGGCTCCGGCCTTCCCCGTACGGGAAGCGGGCGGGCTGATCTGGACCTATATCGGTCCGAAGGAAAAGCAGCCGCCTTTCCAGCACTATCTTTTCATGGAAGGCCCGAACGAAAACCGGGTGGCCCTAAGGGTCGACACGGCCGCGAACTACCTGCAGCTCTGGGAGGGCGGCACGGACTCGTCCCACGTGGGGATCCTCCATCACGACCACGTCGCGATCGCCAAGAACAAGGACGAGGAGTTCGATCTCGGCGTCATGGCGGTGGAAGATCATGCCCCGGTGCTCGACATCGTCGACACGGAGTATGGCTATCACTATGCCGCCAAGCGGCGCGGCCCGGTCGACGAGAACGGAGACGAGAGCTTCAGCGTTCGCGTGACGCCGGTGATCTTCCCGACCGGCAGGATCATCCCGGCTCCAAACACCTTCCAGTACTTCCTGTTCGAGGTGCCGCAGAACGACCACGTCACGAGCACCTACATCGTCTGCCACGGTCAGAAGAAGGCGGACCGCCATGGCGTCAAGGCGATCCTCGGCCTGAACGACGAGCGCTTCTGGCGCGAGGAGGACTGCCTGTTCCGGGCTTCGTGGGAGGTGAACCGCATGAACCAGGATCGGCATCGCATGAACACCAGCTTTGCCGGCTTCAGCGGTATCGAGCAGGAGGACGCCGTTCTCGCCGTATCCATGGGGCCGATCGTCGATCGCACCAAGGAACACATGGTGCCCGCGGACCGTGCCGTCGTTCATCTGCGCGCGAGGCTTCTGGAATCGATCCGGCGGGTCGAAGAAGGTGGCGATCCGATAGGGCTGCGGGTCGAGGATTTCTCGGGCGTTCACTCGCTGATCGACACGACGGTGCGAAAGAACGAAAGCTGGCAGAGGCTGCTTCCCGGCAACATGGAACTCCTGAATGCGGCCGAATAGGTCGCCTGCCGTCCTATGGCTGCGCCCGAGCGCGGCGAAGCCGCTGGCAACCGGGGCGCGGCGTACGATCCGCCGGATCTGGAGCGAAGAACCGTGAACATGGAACATGGCGCCGGTTTCGACCTGGCGCCGCCTGCCACGCAGGCGGTCCTTGTCGGGCGTGTGGAGAAGCTGACGGCCGAGATCGTCTGCATCGAGCTCCGCCCGGAGCACGGTCGCGAACTCCTAGCGTTCACGGCCGGGTCGCACGTCGACCTGCATCTTCCGAATGGTCTGCAGCGAAGCTATTCCCTGGTCAACGACCCTGCCGAACGGCACCGCTACAGGCTGGCGGTAAAGCGCGAACCCGGCGGCCGCGGCGGCTCCGCCCACATCCACGACTTGTTGGAAGTCGGGCACCGGCTCGAAGTCAGCCGTCCCCGAAACAACTTCCTTCTGGAAGAGCGCGCCAGCTGTTCGATCATGTTCGCCGGCGGCATAGGCGTCACGCCCCTGTTCTCCATGGCGCTGCGTCTCTGCCGGCTCGGCCGCCCCTTCCACTTCCACTATGGTGCGCGGTCCCTCCGAGACGCCGCGTTCGTCGACGAATTGCGGAAGCTGCCGCTGCCGGAAGGTTCGGCGATCCGGTTCCACTTCGAGGACGCGGGAGGAGGCCCCATCGACTTCCGGGCGATCGCGGAGGCGGCACCCGAGGGAGCCCACTTCTATTGCTGCGGGCCGGGTCCGATGATCTCCGCCTTCGAAACTCAACTGGCGCACGTTCAACCCTCACGGCTTCACCGGGAGCATTTCACGGGCGAGACCGTGTCCGGTCCGCAGGGCGGCTTCGAGGTCGTCCTGGCAAAGTCCGGGCGGCGCATCGTCGTGCCCGAAGGCGTCACCATTCTCGATGCGCTGCTCGATGAAGGCGTCGAAGTCGATTTTTCCTGCATGGAAGGCTTCTGCGGCTCATGCCGCGTCGCCGTGCTGGAAGGCAGTCCCAACCATCACGACACGGTGCTGAGCCCAGGCGAGCGATCGTCAGGCAAGGTCATGATGATCTGCTGCTCGACGGCGGCCGGAGAAAGGCTGGTGCTGGACATCTGAACTATCCGACGAGCCGGCGGGAGATTGGTCCGGCTCGACCAACGTCATCACTGTTTGAACTCAGGGAGGAGTACCAATGTTCGAACTCAAGAGAAAATTGGCGGCATTCGCCGCAGTCACGGCGCTCGTGGTCGGGTTGCCGGTCACCGCGGGCGCACAGGACCAGATCAAGGTCGGCATCCTGAGCCACGACACGGGTCCATTCGCGCAGAACGGCCGGGGCTTCCATCGGGGTATCGAGGTCTATCAGGCGCTCCACGGCAAATCCGCGGGCGGTCGCGAGATCGAGTTCGTCTACCGGGACATCGGCGGCCCCAATCCCGCTGTGGGCAAGCGCCTCGCGGAGGAACTGATCGTCCGTGAGAAGGTGCACATCCTGGGCGGGTTCGCCCTGTCTTCGGAGGCTCTTGCCGTGGGACCGATCGTCGAGCAGACGAAGACCCCCGCCATAACCTTCATCGCTTCGTCGCCCTCCGTCCTGGCCGGCTCGCAGTATTTCCTGAAGAGCGGACAGCACATCGCGCAGTCTTCGAGCGCGGGCGCGACCTTCGCACGCAAGCAGGGTGCGGAGAAGTGCTACATCGTCGTGTCCGACTATCAGCCCGGCTACGATGCGCAGAAAGCCTTCCGAAAGACTTTCGAGTCGGCGGGCGGCCAGATCGTCGGCGAGGTTCGCGTGCCGCTCAACACGGTGGACTTCGCCGCCATCGTCGAAGGCATCGCTTCGACCGAGACGGACTGCATCAACGTCTTCGTCCCGCCGGGCGCACCCGCGATCGGGCTGCTGCGTGCCCTCGCCGAGAGAGGCCTGGTCGAGAGCAATTTCGTCGTGGGCATGGGCGAGGCAGAAGACCACATCCTGCCGCAGTATGACGACTCCGTCGTCGGCTTCAAAGGCGCGCTCTATTATGCCGAGGCCCTGGACAACGAAGAGAATAAGACGTTCATCGCGAAGCTGAAGGAACTCTACGGTCCCGATACACAGCCCGACTTCGCCAGTGCATCTGCCTATGACGGTGCGCATCTCATCTACGAGATGGTGAAATCCCAGGAAGGCAAGGACTGGAGCGGCCCGGACGCTGTCGAGGCGGTGAAGGGTCTTTCCTGGAACGGCGTACGCGGTCCCATGAAGATCGATCCCGAGACGCGTGAGCTCGTGCAGAACATCTATCTGCGCGAAGTCCAGAAGGTGGACGGCAAGCTGCAGAACGCGATCGTCGACCAACTGGAAGCCGTCGAGGCGCCGTCCAAGGAGTGGATGGAGAACTAGCCTGCACAGTCGGACCATCCGCAGGCGTGCAGCCTTGCGCATGGTCCGGCGCTTCTTCCCTGCGGTTGGAGTGCTTCCATGGAGCAGTTTCTCGCCTCGCTGGCGTTCATCGTTCTCTACGGCGGGACCTATGGAGCCGTGCTGTTCATCATCTCGGTCGGGCTGGTCATGACCATGGGGCTGATGCGCGTACCGAACCTCGCGCATGGTGCCTTCGCCGCCCTGGGCGGATATCTCACCATATTGCTGATGAACCAGGCCGGCATGCACTACTTCGTCGCCGTTCCCGCGGCGGTCATTCTCGTCGCGGCTCTCGGGGCGTTGGCGGAGCGCGCGATCTACGTACGTCTCTACAACATCCCCGAACTGGACCAGATCCTGCTGACGGTCGGCATCGCATTCATCTTCGTCGGAGGACTGGCCCTGACGTTCGGGCCGAACGTCTTCACCATCAGGCTGCCGGAGGTGCTGAGCGGATCGGTGGACCTGTTCGGGCGTTCGTTCCCGGTCTACCGCGTCTTCCTGCTCGCCGTCGGCGCGCTGATCATTCTCGGGTTCTGGCTTGTCTTTGACCGGACTACCCTCGGCGCGAAGCTCCGCGCGGCGGTCGACAACCGCAGCATGGCGCAGGCGACCGGCATCAATGTGGAGCGCATCGTGATGCTCGCCTTCGCGGCCGGTACCGGCCTCGCGGCACTGGGCGGCGCCATCGGTGCCGGGTTGTTTCCCTTGGAGCCGCTCTATCCGATCAAGTACCTGACCATCATCCTGATCATCGTGGCGCTTTCCGGCTTCGGCAACATCAAGTCGTCGATCGTCGTTGCAATGGTGGTGGGCATCGCTGACACCGCGGCGCGCTACTACCTTCCGGAACTGGGCGGCTTCGCCATCTACGCACTCGTCATCGCGGCGGTCGCCATGCGCCCGGCCGGAATGTTCGCCAGGCAGGGATAGGCACGATGAAGATCACCGTCTCTTCCACGGGCCTGAGTGCCCTCGACCGGCCGCGTATGCCGATGATCGCGCTGGTCGTCTTCGCGCTGGCGCTGGCCGTCTTCTTCGTCTTTCCGGACCGCCTCTCGCTTGCCGCCTACATCGGCATCTTCGCGCTGTTTGCGCTCTCTCTCGACCTGGCGCTCGGCATGGCGGGCATCGTCACGCTCGGTCATGCAGCGTTCTTCGGCGTCGGGGCCTACACCGCGGGATGGCTGGCCCTTGCCGGCTGGCAGGAGCCGATCACCGGCGTCGTGATCTCGGGCCTCTGCGCGGCCGCGCTGGCGGGGGCGCTCGGGCCTTTCATCCTGCGCCTGACGGGATTGCCCCTGGTCATGGTCACGCTGGCCGTCGGCGTCTTCCTGTTCGAGGCCGCGAACAAGCTCACGTGGCTGACGGGTGGAGACGATGGTTTGTACGGGATGACGTTCAGCCCGGTACTCGGCATCTTCGAGTGGTCGATCTACGGCACGACCGACTACCTCTACGTTCTGGCCTGGCTCGCTCTGGCCTTCTACGGGTGCCACAGGCTGACGACGTCGAACTTCGGACTGGCGTTGCGGGGCGTCCGCGAAAATCGCCTGCGCATGAGCCTGCTGGGTTCGTCGGTCCTCGCGCAACTGACCCTTGCCTATGCGCTGAGCGCCTTCATCGCGGGCGTTGCGGGCGCCTTGCTCGCCCAGACGTCCGAGTTCGTCGGCCTCGAAGTGCTGAGCGTCGAGAAGTCGATCGACGTGCTGGTGATACTCGTGCTCGGAGGCGTCGGCCATCTCTACGGCGCTCTCCTCGGCGCGCCCGTCTACCTGCTCATCAAGGACATGAGCAAGGAGTGGAACCCGCACGCATGGATGATCATCATCGGATTCATGCTGGTCTTCGTCATGCTGGTCGCGCGTGGCGGCATTCACGGCGTGCTTCACAAGGTGATCGAGCGTTCTCGAGGCAAGCTCCCGAATGGAGAACCCCGGTGACCGACAACCTCCTCGAAGCGATCGGCCTGCAGAAGTCGTTCGGCGCGCTGAAGGTGGCACAGGACGTCACGCTTCGCCTTCGCCCCGGCGAACGCCACGCACTCATCGGGCCGAACGGCGCGGGCAAGTCGACCCTGCTGAACTGCCTCGTCGGCAAGCTGATCCCCGATACCGGATCGGTCATGTTCGACGGGCAGTCGGTGCTGGGGCGCAAACCCTACGAGATCAACCAGATGGGGATTTCCCGCGTATTCCAGACGCCCGAGATCTTCGGCGATCTCAGCGTGCAGGAGAACATGATGATCCCCTGCTTTGCCAAACGTGACGGGGCGTTCCAGATGAACGCGCTCACCGCCATGTCGAGCCAGCGTGACGTGATCGAAAAAGCCGAGGAGATGCTGGTCGAGATGAAGCTCGCCGACAAGCGCCACATGCACGCGGCCTCTATGTCGCGCGGGGACAAACGTCGGTTGGAAATCGCGATGTGCCTGTCTCAAGACCCGCGCCTGCTGCTGCTGGATGAACCCACAGCGGGTATGGCGCGGGCCGATACCAACAATACCATCGACCTGCTGAAACAGATCAAGGACGAACGCGACATCACCATCGCCATCATCGAACACGACATGCATGTGGTGTTCTCGCTGGCGGAACGGATCACCGTGTTGGCCCAAGGCACCCCGCTGGTCGAAGACACCCCCGACAACATCAAAGGCCACCCCAAGGTGCGCGAGGCGTATTTGGGCGAGTCCCAGGACGCCGCCTGACGCGCGGGGGGGCTCCCCCCTCCCGCGTCGCCCCGCACACACGGCTTTGCAAGGACAAGACTATGAACACGAAACCCGATTTCTCGAACAGCGCCAACCACGCCGCTACCGCCCCCGCCTATCTTTCGGTCTGGGACATCCACGCCTATTACGGCGAAAGCTATATTGTGCAGGGCGTCAGCTTTAACGTGCATGAAGGCGAAATTCTGGCGCTTCTGGGCCGCAACGGGGCGGGGAAAACCTCTACCCTGCGGGCCATTGCCCAGATCGGCGATCCCGAGTTGCGCAAAGGCGAGGTCTGGCTCGACCACCAGCCGCTGCACAAGATGGCCAGCCACGAGGCCGCCGCCAACGGTCTGGCGCTGGTCCCCGAAGACCGCCGCATCATCGCGGGTCTCACGGTCGAGGAAAACCTGCAACTGGCGCAGATCGCCCCGCCCATCGGCTGGTCGCTTGACCGCATCTACGAATTGTCCCCCCGCCTCAAGGAGCGCCGCAAGCAAGAGGGCGTGACCCTGTCGGGCGGCGAACAGCAGATGCTGGCGATTGCCCGCGCGCTGGCCCGTGATATTAAGGTGTTGCTGCTGGATGAACCCTATGAGGGGCTTGCCCCCGTCATTGTGGACGAGATCGAAAAGACCCTGTCGCTGATCAAATCCCAAGGCATCACCACCATTCTGGTCGAACAAAACGCGGTGCGTGCGCTTAAACTCGCGG
>CATMOC010000097.1 GCA_950071955.1 uncultured Mesorhizobium sp.
ACCAGGCGGTGGCGCCTCGTCTCTGGGGATCGCGGATTCGCCTGCCATGACTTCTCTCCGGTCCTGCGTCAGGTGGGGTTGATGCCCCGACGCGGCGGATCTCCGCGTCGTGAGGGCGCACGAAGACTGGCGGCGCCCGTCGCGCCGCCGGTCTTTGTCAAAGGCCCGCGGGGCGGGCCTGGCGATCACTCGGCGAGGTAGTCCCGTTCGAAGGAGAAGCCCGCAGCCTTCAGCTTGTCGCGATAGGCCTCGAGCACCTTCTTCCCCGGCTCGCCGCGCGCGTCGGCAGCCTTCGTCCACGCCGTGGTCGGGTTCGGCAGGCTCTTGATCCAGGTCGAGCGCTCGGCCGGATCGAATTCGACGATCTTGCCGCCGGCGTCGATCAGCGTCTTCTTCGCCGCTTCGTAGCGGGCTTCCTGCTCGTCGAAATAGGCCTTGGTGTAGACGGCCGCGGCCGTCTTGAACGCAGCTTTGGTCTCGTCCGAGAACGTGTCCCACTGCTGCTTGGAGACGCCCAGGCCGCCGATATACATCGCGCCGAAGTGCGTCTGGTTCCAGTTGGGAGCGACCTCGTAGAGCTTGGCCGGAACGTTGGCCGTCATCCAGCCGATATTGCCGTCGTACACTCCGGTCTTGATGTCGTTGTAGAAGGTGACGTAGCTGCCCTGCACACCGACAGCCCCGGTACTTGCCAGCCAGGCGAGGTTCGGTCCCGCGCCGCCGAGCTTGACGCCGTTCATGTCGGCGATCTTGCTCAGGGCTTTGGTCGAGGCGATGTTGTAGTCGTCGATGGCGATACCGCCGCCGATATAGACGACGCCGGTCGCCTCCTCGAGCTTGGCGAGCGCTCCTTCCGTTTCCGTCAGGGCGGCCTCGACCGCCGCCGTCACGCCGCGCGCGTCGGGCGGCCCGAATGGCATGGCATAGGTCAGGTTGAGCAGGCCCATCGTGGCCGGATTGAACACGCCGCTCATCTGGCCGACGTCGATGATGCCCTGCTGGAAGGCTTCCGTCTCCGAGCCGAGCTTGACGATCGTGCCGCCATACCCCTGCGTCCAGTTGATCTTCACCTTGCCGGTCTTGGCGAGTTCGGCGTCGACCGTTGGGATGAACGTCTCCTTCAGGTGCTTCACCCAAAGGAACACTTCGGGATGGCCGGTGGCGGCGGTGAGATTGATGGTCTCCTGCGCGGCCGCAGGACCCGCGGCCCATGCGACGGCGATGGCGGCGGCGCCGCCCAGCAATGCGTTACGATACATCCGGATCCTCCCTGTTCAAAACGGCGGCTCTCTCCGTGCCCTTCCGTCGATGCACGAACGGTAGCAGATTTGAACAAGTTGACAAGATACCTGTCATGTCGTTCAATGATCTCACAAGGGCGCCATCGGCGCGCCCTGCGCGATCGGTGGAACGTGGCGAAAAGCGAAAAGAACGCGGAAGACCGGAAGGTCGTGATGATCGAGGCGACGCAGCGCAATGGCGCGGCCACGCGCATGCGCATCCTGATGGCCGCGGAGGGCGAGTTTGCCGACCACGGCTTCGACGGCGCCACGGTGCGCCAGATCGCGTTGCGCGCCGATATCCCCGTCGCCCTCGTCAACTATCACTTCGGCAACAAGGAAGGTCTCTACCGCGCCATCTTCGAGATGCGGGCGCCGATGATCGTCGACCAGCGCATCGCGGGCCTGCGCCTGGCCGAGATGGAGCCGGACCCGGAGCGGAAGGTCGAGATGATCGTCAAGGCGGTGCTCGTCCCGAACCTGCACATGCGCAGCACCGAGAAGAACTCGAGCTACGCCCGGATCCTAGCTCGCGAGGTTTCGGATCCGAAATCACACCACCGCAAGGTAGTCGCCGAGTTCTTCGATCCCATCGCGTACAAGGTGATCGAAGCGCTGCAGCGCGCGATGCCCGACCGGACCGTCGAGGAGATCAACTGGGGCTACCAGGCCATGCTCGGTGTGATGGTCTACACCATGGCCGATACCGGCCGCATCAGCCGCCTCTCGGGCGGGCTGTGCGACCCGGAGGACGAGATGACCACGTCGAGGCATCTGGTGGCGCTCATGAAGGCGGCCCTTCTCTACAGCCGCGTGTCGTAGTCGAAACAAGGACCCGGCGCATCGGCCGGCGTCCGGCTCTGGGAGGACAGACTGATGAAACTCGTGACCTACGAGCGGGATGGCGCGCCGCGCGCCGGCGCCTTCGTTGACGGCGACCGCCGGATCGTCGACTTGGCGGAAGCCCACCAGAGGGCATTCGGGGAAGCCTATGCGCCCTTTGCCTCCGTGCAGGCGATGATTGAAGCCGGCGACGCCGCGCTCGACCGGGCTTACGAGACCGTTGGCAAGCCGGACGCCACCACCCTCGCGCGGGATTCCGTCAGGCTCCTCGCGCCGGTTCCTGTGCCGGTGCAGATGCGCGACTGCCTGTGCTTTGAGACACACCTCAAGCAGTCCTTCGCGGCCGCCAGGCGCATACGCGCCGATGCGACGCCGGATCCGGAAGCGGCGATGCGGGAATTCGAGCGAACCGGCACCCTTTCGGTGCCGAAGACCTTCTACGAGCAGCCGATCTACTACAAGGCGAACCGCTTCAGCGTGATCGGGAACGATCACGACGTGCTGTGGCCGAGTTATTCCCATCTGATGGATTTCGAACTGGAGTTTGGCTTCTACGTCCGCAAGAAGGGTGTCGACATCGCCCGCGACGCGGCACGCGACTACATCTACGGCTACACGATCTTCAACGACTTCTCGGCGCGCGACGCCCAGACGCAGGAAATGGGCGGGCAGCTGGGACCCGCCAAGGGCAAGGACTTCGACACCGGCAATGCCATGGGGCCCTGCCTTGTCACCGCCGACGAACTGAAGGATCCCTACGGTCTGACCATGGTCTGTCGTGTGAACGGCGAGGAGTGGGGCCGCGGCAGCACGTCGTCGATGTACTGGAAGTTCGAGGATCTGATCGCTTACGTCTCCCGGTCGGAGACCCTCTACCCCGGCGAGTTCTTCGGCTCGGGCACCGTCGGCAACGGCTGCGGCCTCGAGCACCTGAAGTTCCTGAAGCACGGCGATGTGGTGGAACTCGAGGTCGAAGGCATCGGGACGCTGCGCAACCGCGTCCTGACCCGCCAGTAGCGGCCTCTGCGCGGGAAATCCGGCTTGCACCGGGCCGCGCTGCCAGCGACCGGCGCTTCATGCTAGACGGCATCCGGTCGCCAAAGGTCTCATCGTGATCCTTCGGGAAAGCCTCCCATGAACGTCTATGCCATGCTTGCCGACGCCATTCGCCGCCGCGGCAGAGAGACCGCGGTCGAGCACGGCGACCGGCGGCTGACCTACCGCGCGTTCGACGCCGCATGCGCCGCCTTCGGCGAATGGCTGGCGGAGAAGGGATGCCGTCCCGGCGACCGGGTGCTCCTGTTTCTCCGCAACGGCTTCGACTATCCCATACTGCTGATGGGGACAATGCGCGCCGGAATGGTGGCGGTGCCGGCCAATTCCAAGTTGCATCCGCGCGAAGTCGCCTGGATCGCCGGCGACTCCGAGCCACGCGTCATCTTCACCCATGCCGAGCATGTCGAAGCGCTGGCCGCGGCGCTCCCGAAGGGGAACGCGGCCGAGATCGTGGCGATCGAGGATTTCGCGCTCTCCACCCTTGCCGGCGCGCCGGCACAGCCCGTCGCGGTTGCGCCCGAAGACCCGGCCTGGATCTTCTACACCTCTGGTACCACCGGCAAGCCGAAAGGGGCAACGCTCACCCATCGCAACCTCGTCGCCGCGTCGATCAACTGCCTCGCCGACGTCTTCGACTTCCGCCAGACGGACCGCGTGCTCCACGTCGCGCCTTTGTCGCACGGCAGCGGCCTCTACCTCCTGCCCGCGCTGGCGCGAGGCGCGCACAACATCGTCTACGACCGCTCCGGCTTTAGGCCCGACGAGGTCTTCGACACGATCGCCTCCCGCGGGGTGACCGTCATCGCCTTCGTCGCCCCGACCATGATCGTGCGCCTCCTCGAGGCCGGCCCGCGCGACGACATCGGCACCCTGCGTGGCATCGTCTACGGCGGCGCGGCTATCCATCTCGAGCACATTCGCGCCGCGGTGGCCATGTTCGGGCCGATCTTCCACCAGCTCTACGGCCAGGGCGAAGCGCCGATGACGATTTCCTATCTTCCGGGCCGCGACCATCTCGGCGCCGAAGATGAGACGCTGCTCTCGGCCGGCTACGTGCGTGCGGGCGTGGAGGTGCGGATCAGGGACGAGGACGACCGCGACGTGCCAGACGGCACCGACGGCGAGATCTGCGTGCGCGGCGACGTGGTGATGGCGGGCTACTGGCGCAATCCAGAAGCGAACGCGAGGGCGCTCGCTGGCGGCTGGCTCCACACCGGCGACGTCGGCCACTTCGATGCCGGCGGCCGCCTGCGCATTCTCGATCGGCGCCACGACACCATCATCTCCGGCGGCACGAACATTTACCCCAAGGAGATCGAGGACGTCCTCGCCTCTCACCCGCGGGTTCGCGAGGTCGCCGCCTTCGGCGTCCCCGACGCGGAATGGGGCGAGAGCGTCGCGGTCGCCGTCGTAGCCAACGATCCGGCGCTCGGCGAGGTGGACCTTCTCGCCATCTGCCGAGAACATCTGGCGAGCTTCAAGAAGCCAAAACACGTCCATATCGTGCAGGAACTGCCGAAGAACGCGTATGGAAAGGTTCTGCGCCGGGAGCTCCAGGCCATGTTCAGGCGATAACTAGTGTCCGCAACTCTATGGACATGTACTGGTTCTTCATTTGATCGGTGACTTCTAAGCGCCCCCAATTTGCCGTTCCGGCTGAGTTGTCTCTTCCGGGAAGCCGACATTCCCCGCGCCTTCGGATCGGTGGCTTTGCGATCGCGGACCTTCACCCGCGCAACCATCTTGGTCTTAATTGGGTATTGCCCCCAAAAACGAGGTAACAGGGAAGTCGCACCCGGAAGACTCGAGATTCGAACCCGGACTGCTTAATAGGAGGCAGGCCACGGCTCGGGTCCGCTGTGATCAGCCTTCGGCCTCAACCCGCGCTTTTCCGAACAGCGCGCCTGTCTGTATGGAAAATCGTCTGGCGTAGGAACGCGGGAGCGATGAGGGCGAGGCCGATGATCGTAGCGACAAGATCCGGCGCGACGAGGAGAATCGCTGCGAAGCCAAGTAGGAACCGTTCATAGACGCGCAATGGCGCGAAAAGCCAGTTCGAGAATGCTGCCGACAAGGCCCATATGCCCAGCATCGCTCCCCCTGATGCGAGAAAGAATTCCGTCCAAGTGAAGCCGTCGGTCACCAGCAGCAGCGAGGGCGAGAAGGCGAAGACGAACGGCACGAGCGCCTTGCCCATGCCGAGCCGGAAGGCGGTGTTGCCTGTCTTGAAGGCGTTGGCGTCGGCAATCCCCGCGGCCGCATAAGCGGCCAGCGCCACCGGCGGCGTAATGTCCGCCAGCACGCCGTAGTAGAAGACGAAGAAGTGCGCGACGAGCGGCTGTACGCCCAGCAGCCCGAGGATGGGCGCGGCGACCGCGATCATGATGAGGTAGTTCGCCGTTGTCGGTATGCCGCAGCCCATGAGGACGCAGACGACCGCGGTCATGATGAGCGTAAACAACAGAGTTAGGCTGGCGACGCTCATAATCTCGAACGGCAGCACCGAAAGGAAGCCGCTGACATCCCCCGCCCATTCAGCGGCGACGGAGGTCACCATGTAGGCGATCTTGAACCCCACCCCCGTCAGCGTAACCACGCCTATGACGATACCAACCAGCGCGGCAGCGGCAGTGACAGACAGCGAGTATTTCGCACCGACGACGAACCCGTCCCACGTCTCGCGCACGGTCTCGCGCGCGGCCGTCTTAAGGTCGTGGCGGATCACGTTCTGGATCACCAGCACGAGCAGGCAGGATGCGATGCCCCAGAAAGCGGCGAGGTACGGCGTCTTGCCTGAAAGTAGGACCGCCACCAGCACGAAAAGCGGCAGCGTGGTCAGCCAACCGGCCTTGAACACCGTCCATGCGACGGGCAGTTCCTCCTTCGTCAAGCCGCGAAGCCCGCGACGACGCGCTTCCAGATGAACCTGCACCAGCACACCGAAGAAGTGCATGAAGGCCGGCACCAGCGCAGCCGTGAGGATGGTGGTCAGCGGTACGCCCAGATACTCGATCATCAGGAACGCTACCGCGCCCATGACGGGCGGCGTGATCTGGCCGCCGGTGGAGCTGGCTGCCTCCACGGCGGCGGCGAAATGGCGGGGATATCCGATGCGGATCATCGCTGGGATCGTCAGCGAGCCGGTCGTCACCGTGTTAGCGATCGAAGAGCCTGAGATCGAGCCCAGCATGGCCGACGAGATGACCGACACCTTGGCCGGACCGCCGGCGAAACGCCCCGCGAGCGCCGAGGCAAGATCGATGAAGAGCTGTCCCAGGCCAATGCGCGTCGCCAGGACGCCGAACAGCACGAAGTGGAAAACGTAGGTGGAGATGACACCCAGCGCCGTGCCGTAGATTCCTTGGCTGGTGAGGTATAGGTGATTGACGATGTTCGTCCAGCTGGCGCCCGGATGCGTCAGAACGCCCGGCATCGAGCGACCGAAATAAGCATACGCGAGGAACAGGATCGCGATAACAGGCAGCGGCCAACCCATGGCGCGGCGCGTAGCCTCGAGCAGCACGACGATCAGTATCGTCCCCATGACGACGTCGATCGGCAGCGGATCGCCGACGCGAAAGGCGAGGTCATCGAAGATCCAGGGGACGTAGAGGGCTGCGACGATCCCCGCTGCCGCCAACACCCAATCGAAGAAGGAAACGCCGAGGGGTCGGAGCCAGGTGCCGCGCGGCTCCGGCGCCTTGCCCCAGGCTACGAAGGAAAAGAAGATCAGGCCTAACGTGAAAGCGAGATGCGTCCCTCGATGCGTGGCGGCCTGCGGGATGCCGTATCCGGCGGTGTAGAAGTGATAGCAGGAAAGGACGAACAGCGCCGTGGCGACGAGCCAGTGCAACGAGGATGGCAGCGGTCGGAACCGCACTTCCGGATCGTAGCGCTCTTCGAGCGCTTTCATCTCGGCTTCGGTAAGCGCCTCCTGGCGGTCGGCCTCGGTCATGCTGCTTCCCGATCGTAGAGGTGGGGGCCGATGGGCCGGCCCCCTCTGGGCATCTAGTGGCTTATTCAGCGGTCATGCCGCTAACGTCCATACCTTTTTCTTCATAGAAGCGGGCAGCGCCGGGATGGAGCGGTATGCCCACGCCGTCGAGAGCCGTCTCGAGCGTGATCTGCTTGCCCTTCTGGTGCCCGGAATCCAGCAGTTTGCGGGTGTTGTCGTTCCACAGCGCCGCGGTGACATTGTAGATCAGGTCGTCCGGCTGGTCGGCCGAGGTGATCCACTGCGCTCCCACAGACAGGGTGGTCGTGTCTTCGTCGACGCCCTCATATGTGCCGCCAGGCACAGTGTTTTCGGCAAAGAACGTGTACTTGCCGATCACGCCCTCAGCTTCCGAACCGGAGATCGGGACCAGTGTGATATCCTCCTGGCTGGCCAGTTCGGCGATCGCGCCGGCAGGAAAGCCGCCGACGAAGAAGAACGCGTCCATGGCACCGTCGCGCATCCGTTCCGCGGCCTGGTCGGGTTTCAGGAACGCCGCTTCGATGTCATCCTCGCTCAGGCCGTAGGCTTCGAGGATGATGCGTGCGTCGACCAGGGTGCCGGAACCCGGTTCGTCGAGCGATACCCGCTTTCCGGCGAGATCGGCGACGCTCTTGATGCCGCTGTCGGCACTCGCGACCAGGTGAATCGTCTCCGGATAGAGGTTGGCGATGGCGCGCAGCTTCGTGACCGCCTCACGGTCCTGCCAGATGCCGGTTCCGGTCTGCGCCCAGGTGGCGACGTCGGACTGCGAAAAGCCGGATTCAAGCGAGCCGCCAGCAATCGCGTTGACGTTGGCGACGGAGCCGTTGGCCGAAAGAGCCGTGGCGATCAGCCCCGGAACGCCGCACGAGCCGCCTTCCGCGCATGGCCGGGAGCCCGGGGGATTGGAGATCGCGTTGGCGATCAGGCCGCCGATCGGATAGTAGGTGCCAGCGGTGCCCCCGGTGCCGATGCGGAAAAACTGCGGCTCCTGGGCTTGAGCGGACGATCCAGCCACCAAGCCTATGGCCATTAGTGCTGAGAAGATAAGCGACTTCATGTGATTTCTCTCCCTTGTTGGCTTGTGGTCGGTGCAGCTAACACCATTTCGCATGCAGCCTCAACTCGGCCAGACCAGGAAGCGCCTGCCGGTCCGCCGACCGGACGTCAGGCATGAGCCTCCCTCTTGCACAGAGGTTTCCTGCGGTTTGATCGAAACCCTGGTCCAATGGCGGGTGCGAAGTGGAAGTTCGTGTCCACTTGCCGGGTCGCCAGTTGGCCCGTTGACCTCGCTGGACGGTTACCTGGTGGGAATGCCTCGCCCTCGCCGCCTTTGGAATGACGCTCTTGGATCTCGGTCCGTAACCGAACGCACCGCCTTGCTTGCGCTCATGCTGCGAACAGATGCCGTAGGCTATGACATCTTGGTAAGCCCGATCGCCAGCAGGTGCAGTTGCACCGCTCTCCGCAGCGATAGCTGAGGAAGACGCTGCATGACTTCGCCATGGGAGGAGTGGCCCTTCTCGCTCTAGTGACACACCGAAGAATACGCTGCGGCACGTGAGGGGGCGAAGTAACCGTACGCGTCGATCGCCGATCGGCTCGTACAAGCGGCAGGGTGCCCTGCAAAATCCCTTCGGCTTCACGGAGAGACATGCAAGCTTGTCCGCCGAATTTCGGCGGTCGACGGCTGCGAACGGCTATCTGCGCAAGAAGATGCAGCAGCATGATCGCAACAACGCGGCTATGGTCTCCCAACTCTAATGCCGGGAGACTGCAATGAAAAGTCTAACCACCCGTCGTGACCGGCTTCGTAGTAGCCGCGACCGGCTCGGTTGCAATCTCCGGAACGCTTTCCATGGCGACGAGTTGGTCGGCACACAAATCGGCCGCTCCGGTGACCTGTTGGTCGAGAAACTGCATGTGAATCCAGCCGCCGTCTTCGATGAAGCTATCCTGCTCCCACGACTTTACTTCTTTGAGTGCCACAAGCTGACCTGCCGCGCTCGGCGCAGCCAGAAATCTTTCCACGCAGATCGATGCGACTAGTCTTTCGCTCGCATCTCTGGAGGCTGTCGCTGCCATCTCGTCGGCTGTGCTACCCGTGACCCAGCCGCCCCAGGAAAATCCCACGATAGCCATCGCGATGGCTCCCGCAGCTACGCCGTACGCGGCGGGCTTCGTCCATTCGGGGATATTCATAATAGATTCCAATCTCATCTCGAGAAGGGCGTAAGTACGCCGAACGATCAACGTATCACGGATTGTACCAACCCGCAAAATTACGTGAGCAGTTTGGCGACGTTCAAGGCACGGAGCGCATCGCCAGGGGAGCCGCGCTGTTGCCGGGTGCCCCAGCAGAGGCCCCCGCGGTAGGCGGCAGGTTTTGTGTAGGTTGGGTCTGGTGTCTGGCCGACACGACCTTCCAGTTCCTCCGCATGATAGCGTGGCTATTGCCACTCGAAACCATTGACGATGACGGTGACAATCTGCTCGATGCGTTGCCACTCGCGCAACCCGGTGCCGATGATGGCGCGGTCGCGGTCGAAGCGGACACCGCGCTTCTTTTTTCGCCGCCGTCCAGTTCCGCGCCCAGCCGGTGGATTGAGTCAAAGGCTGCGGGCAGCGGAGCGTCCGTGGTCATCGCGCCGACGGGCGGTCGAACAGGAACCTTGCGAAGCAGG
>CATMOC010000098.1 GCA_950071955.1 uncultured Mesorhizobium sp.
CGACTACGGCAGCCGCGACTTCATCTGCCGCGATCCGGAAGGCAACGTCTGGAGCTTCGGCACCTACTGGCCGAAGGCCCACGAGAAGGCCGACTAGGAGTTCAGCGTCCCGGATCGGAAGCGTCTGTGCGCCATTTCAACAACCTCCCCCCGGCACTCCACTTGCCGCACAGCTTCTGTGTCCGCGCTCGTGTTGCGCGGACGTACCGTTGGTCTACACTGGACGGCCAGCACAGACGTCAGGGAGGACGTTATGGACGCCGTCGTCGATGCCGCCACCGGCCAGTTCGAACTCAACGAGGACCAGCGCGCGATCCAGGAGATGGCGCGCTCCTTCGCCGCCGGCCGCGTGGCGCCGAACGCGCTGCAGTGGGACAGGGACCGGCATTTCCCCGATGACGTGATCCGCGAGACGGGGCCGCTCGGCTTCGGCGGCATCTACGTGCGCGACGACGTCGGAGGATCGGGTCTCGGCCGGCTCGACGCCGTGCTGATCTTCGAGGCGCTCTCCTATGCCTGTCCGGCCTTCTCCTCCTTCATCTCCATCCACAACATGGCCGCGTGGATGATCGACCGTTTCGGCAGCGACGAGCAGCGCCAGCGGCTCCTGCCGCCGCTGACCTCCATGGAGATGCTCGCCAGCTACTGCCTCACCGAGCCCAACTCCGGCTCCGACGCCGCGGCGCTGCGTACCAAAGCCGTGCGCAGCGGCGGCAATGGCTCGGACTACGTGCTCAACGGCGCGAAACAGTTCATCTCCGGCGCGGGCGACAGCGATCTCTACGTCGCCATGGTGCGCACCGGCGAGGAAGGACCGCGCGGCATCTCCACGCTGGTGATTCCCAAGGACGCGCCGGGGCTGTCCTTCGGCGCGGCCGAGAACAAGATGGGCTGGCACATGCAGTCCACCCGCCAGGTGATCTTCGAGGACTGCAAGGTGCCGGCGGAAAACCTGCTCTCGGGCGAAGGCGCCGGCTTCCGCATCGCCATGGCCGGGCTCGACGGCGGAAGGCTCAACATCGCCGCCTGTTCGCTGGGCGGCGCGCAGTCGGCCTTCGACAAGGCGCTGGCCTATGCCGCCGAGCGCAAGGCGTTCGGCAAGACCATCGACCAGTTCCAGGCCATGCAGTTCAAGTTCGCCGACATGGAGACCGACCTCCAGGCCTCGCGCATGCTGCTCTACACCGCCGCCGCCAAGCTCGACGCCAAGGCCCACGACGCCGGAAAATGGTCGGCGATGGCCAAGCGCTTCGTCACCGACCGCTGCTTCGACGTCGCCAACGAGGCGCTCCAAGTGCTCGGCGGCTACGGCTACCTGCACGATTACGGCATCGAGAAACTGGTCCGCGACCTGCGCGTCCACCAGATCCTCGAAGGCACCAACGAGATCATGCGCGTGATCATCGCGAGGCATCTGGTGGGGAAGCAGTAGATCAGGCAGTCGGCAGTCGAATCTGCCACATCCTTCTTCTTCCGGACTACCCACTGCCGCTCTACCAACCCTTCTTCTTCCCGACTGCCGACTGCCAACTGTCGCTCTAAAAACCCACCACCCCCCGGAGGACCGCCACATGACCACCATCGCCTTCATCGGCCTCGGCAACATGGGCAATCCCATGGCCGCGAACCTGGTCAAGGCCGGGCATGCGGTGCAGGGCTTCGACCTCATGCCGGCGAACCTCGAGACGGCGAAGGCGAACGGCGTTTCGGTCATGGCCGATGCAGCCACGGCGGTCGCGGGCGCCGAGATCGTGATCACCATGCTGCCGGCCGGGCGGCATGTCGTCTCGGTCTACGAGGAGATCGCGCCTAAGGCGGCGTCAGGCACCCTGTTCATCGATTCCTCCACCATCGACGTCGCCTCGGCGCGCCGGGCGCACGCGATCGCCGAGGAGCACGGGCTGCTCTCGGTCGACGCGCCGGTTTCCGGCGGCACCGGGGGTGCCGCGGCCGGCACGCTGACCTTCATGGCCGGTGGGGCTGACGGGGCGTTCGCGAAGGCAGAGCCGATTCTGAAGCCCATGGCCGGTCGCATCGTCCATTGCGGCGGCGCGGGCGCCGGCCAGGCCGCCAAGATCTGCAACAACATGATCCTCGGCATCTCCATGATCGGCGTCTCGGAAGCCTTCGTGCTCGCCGAAAAGCTCGGCCTGTCGCACCAGGCGCTGTTCGACGTCGCCTCCACCTCGTCCGGGCAGTGCTGGTCCTTGACGACCTACTGCCCGGTGCCGGGACCGGTTCCCACCTCCCCCGCCAACAGGGACTACAAGCCGGGCTTCGCCGCCGCCCTCATGCTGAAGGACCTGAAGCTCGCGCAGGAGGCCGCCGGCGCGGCCGGCGCCGTGACGCCGATGGGCGCGGAGGCCGCGCAGCTCTATGCCCTGTTCAACGCCCAGGGCGGCGCGGACGCGGATTTCTCCGGCATCATCAACTTCCTGCGCGGCAAGGAAGCCTGAGAGAAGACACCCGGAACAAAATCTCGGCCGCGGCGCAAAAAGTTGGAAGATTCAGGTTTGCTTAAGCACCTGATAACTCGACGGTAAGGATGTGCGTCTAGAACGGATTGCGAGGCGGCCAACGCGAAGGACGCCCACCGCTCCGGATCAGGTCTCGCGTACCGGAGCCGTAAGTTTCGCAAGCGTTCGAGTACAGCGAACAGCCAGGCGTATCGTGGCAAGCCGCGTTCTTCCCTGCCCGGGAGAACGCGGTTTTCGCGTTTGGGGAGCCCTCCTTGCCTATCCCTTGCGGGTGCGGCTGAGGCGCTTGTGATTGCGGCTGACCTGGCGCGCCGCCGGCTTCAGCGCCGCAACGGCCACCTCGCCCGCGAGGTCGACCAGCGGCCCGGCATGCGAGGTCGCGCGGAACATCGACATCGGCAGCATCGCCGCGCCGCGCAGGAAGGCCAGCTGTGCGGCCATGGCGCCTTCGGCCACGGCTGCCATCTTCTCCGAAACCGCTGCCAGGCTTTCGGGCCGGCCGGCCAGTACGGAGCTTCCGGCCTCGGCGGCGAGGATCGGCATGCGCATCGCCATCACCATCGGTGTAAGCATGAGCTGTTGTGCAAGCTGCGCCGCTTCGCGCGCGGTCTTGGCCGACGATCTCTTCGTCATGGATTTTCCGATCTCGTCATTGGGGGAGCGAGACCGGACACCTCCGCGCCGCCAGAGTCAATCAGGTATATTTTCGATTGCCGATGGAACTTTCCGGGAACAGCATGCCACGGCCGATCAGCCCTTCGGCTTGAACGCCTCGTCGACCGGGGGGCGCAGTGCGTTGGCGAGCCGATTGGTCTCGTTGGCCTTGGCCGCCACCGCCAGCACCTCCATCAGCATGGCCTCGGTCATCCCCTTGGCGCGCGCGGCCGCTGTGTGGGAATAGGTGCAGTATTCGCAGCCGTTAGTCGCCGATACGGCGATGTAGATCAGTTCCTTGGTCAGCGGATCGAGCGCGCCCGGACCCATGATCTCCTTCAGGCTCTCCCACATGCGCCTCAGCTGCGCGGGGTCGTGTGCCAGCACCTTCCAGAAATTGTTGATCCAGTCGCTCTTCCGCGTCGCCATGATGTCGTCGTAGACGGCGCGCACCTCCGGGGAGGCGTCCTCGTATTCGATCAGCGGAACGATGGGCGGGTTGGACATAGGCGTTCTCCGGTCGCGTAAGTTCGCTTCGGCTCCCGACCCGATGGCCGGGAGCCACGAAAGCCGGTCGGTATTTATCCGGCCTTGCGCAGGTCTTCCTTCGCCAAGTCCAGCGCCTTGCCGATGCGCTCGCAGGCCATGTCGATGATCTCCTTCGTCCAGATCAGCGGCGGCGACAGGATCATGGTGTCGCCGGTGGCGCGCAGCATCATGCCGTTGGCGATGGCATGGTCGCGGATCAGCGTCGCCGCCGATCCGGCCGGCGCGAAGCGCTCTTTCGTCGCCTTGTCCTTCACGATCTCGATCGCCCCGAGGAGGCCGAAGCTCCGCACCTCGCCGACCAGATCGTGCCCCGCGATTCGCTCCTTGAGCGCGGCGGCGAAATAGGGACCCGTCTCCTCGCGCACGCGGTCGATCATGCCTTCGCGCTCGATGATCTCGAGGTTCTTAAGCGCCACCGCGCAGGCGACCGGATGGCCGGAATAGGTGTAGCCGTGGAAGAACTCGCCGCCCTTCTCCACGATGGTCGAGGCAATGCGATCCGAGACGAACAGCGCCGAGAGCGGCTGGTAACCCGATGTGATCGCCTTGGCTGTGGTCATCGTATCGGCCTCGATGCCCATGGACTGCGCCGCGAACCATTCGCCGGTCCGCCCGTATCCGGTGATCACCTCGTCCAGCATCAGGAGCACGTCGTATTTCCGACAGACGCGCTGGATCTCGGGCCAGTAGCTCGCCGGTGGAATCTTGACGCCCCCTGCCCCCTGCACCGGCTCGCCGATGAAGGCGGCGACGTTTTCCGCCCCGGCGCGCAGGATCTCGTCCTCGACGGCCTTGGCCGCGCGCAGGCCGAAATCATGGTCGCTCTCGCCGGCATGCTGCAATTCGTAGGCATAGGGCATCATCACATGGGCGATGTTGGGCACCGCGCCGTGCAGCTGCCCGTGCATGGCATTCATGCCGCCGAGCGAGGTACCGGCGATCGTCGAGCCGTGATAGGCGCTCTGGCGCGAGATGACGCGGTTCTTCTGAGGCTTGCCCTCCAGCGCCCAGTAGTGCCGCACCAGCCGCAGCGCCGTGTCGTTCGCCTCCGAACCCGACGACCCGTAGAAGACCTGGTTCAGGTTCTGCGGCGATATCTCGGCGAGCTTCTGCGATAGCAGCACCGGCGTCGGCGTCGAGCAGCGGAAGAAGGAATTGTAGTAGGGCAGCTCCTTCATCTGGGCATAGGCGGCCTCGGCCAGTTCGTCGCGGCCGTAGCCGATGTTGACGCACCAGAGCCCCGCCATGCCGTCGAGGATCTCGTTGTCTTCCGAATCGTAGATGAACGGCCCCTTGGCATGCGTGATCATGCGCGCGCCGGCGGCGCGCAGGTCCTTGTGGTCGGTGAAGGGATGCAGATGGTGTGCGCCATCGATCGCCTGGAGCTGCGCCAGCGAAAAGTTCTGGTAGGTCATGATGTTGTGATCTCCTGTTGAATCATTCCGGCAAGCGCCGGTGCGGAGTCACGACAGGAGCGGCGGCGAATACCCGATGCGCGCGCAGAGCCTCAGCAACTCGGAATGCAGCGTGCGCCGCGACGGTGTCACGGCGGCATCCGCATGCTCGGGAAGGCGGGCGGCGAAAGGCATGTCGCCAGTGTAGACGAGGCCGAGCGGAAGGTTCAAGCCGCGTCGCGGCGCCTGACCCGTTCGCGATACGCCGCGAACGCGATCAGGGCCAGGCACATGGCGGCGAGCACCGCCGGCAGGCCCTGCACGCCGCCAAGCTGCATGGCGAAACCCGAGCCCGGAGGCCCGGCGATGCCGCCAATGCCCCACATCACGGCAAACGCGGCGTTGCCCGCGACCAGCGCGGAACCGGTGAAGCGGTTGCCGAGTTCGATCAGCGCCATGGTGTAGATGCCGTAGCCCGTGGCGCCGACCACGAAAAGCAGCGGCCAGACTGCGAGCGTCTCGATAAAGACCGGCAGCAGCATGACGCCGACGGCGCTCACCCCCGCGCAGATCAGGAGCAGGTGTCGCGGCGCAAATCGCTCGGCCATCAGCCCGAAGGGCAACTGCAGCACGATGTTGCCGGCGATCATCACCGTCAGCAGCGCCGACATCCCGTGCGGGAGGATGCCGTAGGCCGCGCCGTAGACCGGCAGCAGCGACAGCACGCTCTGCTCGAAAGCCGCCGCCACAGCCGTCGCGAGCAGCAGCGCGGGTGCGAGCTGGACGAAATTTCGGAGCGGGACGGGCGTGCGGTCCTCCGTCATCGACGGCAGCCACTTCGCGATGACGAGCAGGATCAGGACGCAGGCGAGGAATGCGCCGATGCCGATCACGAACGGAGCCCAGCCTTTCGTGCCGACGAGGAACAAGGTCAGCGGCCCTCCCGCGAAGCCGGCGCCGACGATCGCCGTATAAAGCCCCATGATGCGGCCGCGCCGCGCGGCGGGCGCCAGCGAGATCATCCAGACTTCGCTGAGCACGTAGAGCGGATCGATCGCCACCCCGATCAGGAAACGCAGCAGGAACCAGGCCCAGAAGTTCTGCAGCCATCCCACGCAGGCGAACAGCACGGCCGCCAGGATCGCGCAGACGACCGCCAGCGCCGGCGCACCGGCGATCCGCGTCAGCCACGGCACCAGTGGCGCCGAGACGATGATGCCGAGCGGCGTCATGGCCGCCGACAGGCCGATCATCGCCGGCGGCAGTCCCTGTTCCTGCATGAGGAAGGTGAACAGCGGATAGGACAGGCCCTGCGCCAGCGCGAAGACGGTCACCGTCGCCGTCACGCCCGCAAGGGCGGCGACGGGCAGCGGCGGTCGCGTCTGGGCGGCGGTTTCGGTCATGGCGCTCGATAGTCCGGCGGCTGGCATGGGGTCGAGAGCCAGCCGCCGACCCGGCAGTCGTCCAGCATATGCCGGACCGGCTGGCCCTCCGCCGGCAACCGGGACGGGTCGCACCCATGTCGCTTCCCTTGCCCTTCTGGTCGCCACCCCTGCTATCGCTGGCGCGGCGGAACGCCAAGATTGCCGCGAGGGGAAGAAGGTCAGCCATGAACGCAGAAATACCGTCCATCGATGGCGCACCCGCCGCCGAGCGATCGCGCCGCGGCGGACGCGCCGGCAGCCGCGCCAGGGGAGCGGCAGCCTTCGAGCAGCCGCCGTTCCGGCGCCTGAAAAACCCGCTGCCCCTCACGAAGCTGGTCTCGGACGACGAGCTGGAATCGATCCACCTCGCATCGCTGCGCGTTTTGAAGGAGATCGGCGTCGACGTGCTGCACGACGAGGCGCGTGCCATGATGAAGGCCGCGGGCGCCGAGGTTCGCGACGGCTCCGAGCGCGTGCGCTTCGATGCCGACATGATCCTCGACTTCGTCTCCCACTGCCCGTCGGAGTTCACGCTCCACGCGCGCAACCCCGCCCACGACGTGCGTTTCGGCGGCAACGAGATCACCTTCTCGATGATGGCCTCTGCGCCGAACTGCTCCGACCTCGACGAGGGCCGCCGGCCCGGCAACCAGGCCGATTACCGCAACTTCCTGCGGCTCGCCCAGATGCACAACATCATCGGTTGCACCGGCGGCTATCCGGTCGAGCCGATCGACATCCATCCCTCGGTGCGGCATCTCGAATGCATCCGCGACCTCTCGCTGCTCACCGACAAGGTGTTCCATATCTATTCGCTCGGCCGCGAGCGCAACCTCGACGGCATCGAGATCGCCCGCATCGCCCGCGGCGTCAGCCACGAACAGATGCTGGAAGAGCCCTCGATCTTCACCATCATCAACACCAACTCGCCGCTGAAGCTCGACATCCCGATGATGGAGGGCATTATCCAGATGGCCTCGCACGGCCAGGTCGTGGTGGTCACGCCCTTCACGCTGGCGGGCGCGATGGCGCCGGTGACGGTCGCCGGCGCACTCGTGCAGCAGAACGCAGAGGCGCTGGCCGGCATCGCGTTCGCGCAGATGGTACGAAAGGGCGCGCCGGTCGCCTATGGCGGCTTCACCTCCAACGTCGACATGAAATCCGGCGCGCCGGCCTTCGGCACGCCCGAATACATGAAGGCGCAGCTCGTCGGCGGCCAGCTCGCGCGGCGCTACGGCATCCCCTACCGCACGTCGAACACCTGCGCGGCCAACACCGTCGACGCGCAGGCGGCCTACGAGAGCGTCTTCTCGCTCTGGGGCGCGGTGACGGGCGGCGGCAATCTGATCATGCATTCCGCGGGTTGGCTGGAAGGCGGGCTGCGCTGCTCCTACGAAAAGACCATCCTCGACATCGACCTGTTGCAGATGGTGGCGGAGTTCATGACGCCGCTTGACCTTTCCGAGGACGCGCTCGCCATCGAGGCGATCCGCGACGTCGGCCCCGGCGGCCATTTCTTCGGCACCCCGCACACACAGGAACGCTACAAAACCGCCTTCTATTCGCCCGTCCTGTCGGACTGGCGCAACTTCGAGAGCTGGTCCGAAGCCGGCTCGCCCACCGCCCTCGACAAGGCCAACAAGGTCTGGAAACAGCGTCTGGCAGAATACGAAAAACCCCCGATCGACCCCGCAATCGAGGAAGAGATCAACGCCTTCGTTGCAAAGCGCACTGCCGAGGGCGGCGCGCCGACGGACTTCTGATGACCCTTCCGGCCCATATGCAATGCATTCTCCTGACCGGTCACGGCGGACTGGAGATGCTGAAGGTCGTCGGCGACCATCCGTTGCCAGCCCCCGGCGAAGGTGAGGTGCTGATCGAGGTGGGCGCGGCCGGCATAAACAACACGGACATCAACACGCGGACCGGCTGGTACTTCGAGGGCGCTGCCGGTGGAAGCGGTGACCACGCGGCGGGCGGTTTCGAAGACGATGGGCCGCGGAAATCCAGCTGGTCGGGTGCGGCCATCGCGTTTCCGCGCATCCAGGGCGCCGATGTATGCGGCAGGATCGTCGCCGCCGGCTCGAAATCCGACCAGATGCGGATCGGCGAGCGGGTGCTGGTCCAGTCGATGCAGCCACAGCCGCCGGATGAGGGCGGCCTTGCCATTTTGACCTTCGGCGCGGATTTCGACGGCGGTTTCGCCGAATATGCGGTGGCGAAATCGGAGATGACGCTGGCGGTCGACAGCGCGTTGAGCGACGCGGAACTGGCCTCCTTCCCCTGCGCCTACTCGACGGCAGAGAACATGCTCGACCGGATTGCGCTCCGCGAAGGCGAGACGGTCCTGATCACCGGCGCGTCCGGCGGGGTCGGCTCGGCGGCGGTTCAACTGGCCAAACGTCGCGGCGCGAACGTGATTGCGGTCGCCTCCCGGTCCAAGCACGATTTCGTCGCCGGACTGGGTGCGGACCGGATCGTCGAGCGCGACGCCGACCTGATCGCGGAAATCGGCGAAATGGCGGTGGACGTCATCGTCGATCTCGTCGCCGGCCCGCAATGGCCGGCATTGATCGCATGCCTCAGGCGCGGAGGCCGGTACGTCACGGCCGGAGCCATCGGCGGTCCGATCTGCGAACTGGATCTCCGGACGCTCTATCTTCACGACCTTACCCTGGCGGGGAGCACGTTCCAGCCGAAAAGCGTCTTCGAGAATCTTGTCGCCTATATCGAGCGCGGGGAAATCCGGCCTGTCGTGTCCAGGGTCTACCGTTTCTCGCAGGTAGCCGAGGCGCAGACCGATTTCATCGCCAAGCGCTATCCGGGCAAACTCGTCATGGTGCCCGACCGGCTCGCGGCGGCGTCCAAACAAGAAGGGGTATAACGATGAAAACGCAAACACGCGCCGTCGTCATCGGCGGCGGCGTCGTCGGCTGCTCGGTGCTCTATCACCTGGCCAAGGCCGGCTGGACCGACATCATGCTCATCGAGCGGTCGGAGCTGACGTCTGGCTCGACATGGCACGCGGCCGGCGGCTTCCATACGCTGAACGGCGACCCGAACGTCGCCAAGCTTCAGGCCTACACGATCTCCCTCTACGAGGAACTGGAGAAGATGACCGGCCAGGCCTGCGGGCTGCACCTGGTCGGCGGCTTCCAGATGGCGGATACGCCCGAGCGCATGGATTTCCTGCGCCTGGTCCACGCCAAGTGTCGCTATCTCGGCATGGACACCGAACTGGTCACCCCGTCCGAGGCGAAGGCCATGTTCCCGATCATGGACGAGACCAATTTCGTCGGCGCCCTGTGGGACCCCGTCGAAGGCCATCTCGACCCC
>CATMOC010000099.1 GCA_950071955.1 uncultured Mesorhizobium sp.
CAGGACGAGATGGCGCACGAGATGGGCCATGGGTCCGGCATGGACATGGCCGACATGGTGCGCGACATGCGCAACCGTTTCTGGATCGCGCTGGCCTTCACGATCCCGATCTTCATCTATTCGCCGATGGGCGGGATGTTCACCCCGCCGGCGCCACCCTTCGGATTGGACCTCGATCTGTGGCTGTTCTTTCTCGGCAGCATTGCGATCGTCTATCCAAGCTGGCCGTTCTTCACCGCCGCCTGGCGGGCGCTCCGGAACGGCATCCTCAACATGGCGGTGCTGGTCGTGCTCTCGGTAGGCACCGGCTACGTGTTCAGCGTCGGCTCGACCTTCTTCTTTCCCGGTGTGCAGTTCTACGAGGCCGTGGCGGTGCTGCTGGTGTTCATCCTGCTCGGCCACTGGCTGGAGATGCGGGCGCGCGCCGGCGCCTCGGCGGCGATCCGCGCACTGCTCGATCTCGCTCCGCCGATGGCGACCGTGGTGCGGGACGGGCGCGAGATCGAGGTGCCGACCGCCGAGGTGGAAGCCGGCGAGACCGTGATCATCCGGCCCGGCAACAAGATTCCGGTCGACGGGGAAGTGCTCGAGGGGGAATCGCTGGTCGATGAATCCATGCTGACCGGCGAGTCCATGCCGGTGAACAAGGGGCCCGGCGACCAGGTCATCGGCGCCACCATCAACAAGAGCGGCAGCTTCCGCTACCGCGCCACCAAGGTCGGCGCAGACACCGCTCTGGCTCAGATCGTGAAGCTCGTTCAGGAGGCGCAGAACTCCAAGGCGCCGGCGCAGCTCCTCGCCGACCGAGCCTCGCAATGGCTGGTGCTGATCGCCATCCTCATCGGGCTCGCGACCTTCGCGGTCTGGTTCTGGTGGATCGGCTCGCCGCTGCTCTTCGCCCTCACCCTGACGATCACCGTCTTCGTCATCGCCTGCCCGGACGCGCTCGGGCTGGCGACACCGATGGCCGTCATGGTCGGCACCGGGCTCGGCGCCACGCACGGCATTCTCTTCAAGAACGCAGGCGCGCTCGAGGACGCGACCAAGCTCGATGTCATCGTCTTCGACAAGACCGGCACGCTGACCATGGGCCAACCGCGCGTCGTCGAGGTCGTCACGGCCGCAGGCCGGACGGAGGACGAGGTCCTGCGAGCGGCCGCTGCGGTCGAGCGCGGCTCCGATCATCCGCTCGCCCTGGCGATCGTCGAGCGCGCCGAGGGCCTCGACGTCCCGGCGGCGCGCGGCTTTCTCAACCTCGAGGGCAAGGGTGCCCGCGCCGAGCTCGAGGGTCAGACGGCATTGCTCGGCAACCGCCGGCTGATGGACGAGGAGAAGATCGACCTGGGACCGCTCGCCTTGGAAGCCGACCGCCTCAAGGGCGCCGGCCGCACGGTCGTGCATGTCGCCCGCGGCGGCGACATCCTCGGCCTCGTCGCCATCGCCGATGCGCCGCGCCCGAGCGCCAAGGCAGCCGTGGCCAAGCTGCGTGAGCGCGGCGTCGAGGTCGCAATGCTGACCGGCGACAATGAGGGCACCGCCAAGCGCATCGCCGTGGAGCTCGGCATCGAGATCGTGCTCGCCGACGTGCTGCCGGGCCAGAAGGCTGACAAGGTCAAGGAGCTGCAGGCCGAGGGCAAGCGGGTCGGCATGGTCGGCGACGGCGTCAACGACGCGCCGGCGCTGACCCAGGCCGATGTCGGCTTCGCCATCGGCGCCGGCACCGACGTGGCGATGGAAAGCGCCGACGTCGTGCTGATGAAGAGCGACCCCTACGACGTCGTCGGCGCGATCGAGCTGTCGCGCGCAACGCTCCGCAAGATGCATCAGAACCTGTTTTGGGCGGTCGCCTACAACGTTGTCGCCTTTCCGATGGCCGCCGGTGTGTTCTATCCCCTCGTCGTCAGCCCCGAGGTCGCAGCGCTCGCCATGTCGGGCAGCTCGGCGCTGGTCGCGGTCAACGCCCTGCTACTCAAGCGCACGCGATTGGAGGGCATTGATCGCGGCGGGCCCGACGCGGCGGTAAGTGCCCGCCCTGCGGAGGCGGTCGGATGAGCTGCCGGGACGGGGCGACGATCTTCAGATTGCGCAGCGACGCTGCGGGCAGCGTGGGAGGATAGCATGGATCATGGAGAGAACCGGCGCGGATTCTTCGCCTCGCGCGCAAACATGGTCCTGCTGGTCTTCCTCGCCGTGGGCGGCTTCTACCTCGTCTCCGAACACTGGGCGCACCTTATCGGTGTCGGGCCGCTGCTGCTCCTCCTCGGTCTCTGCATTGGCATGCATTTCTTCATGCATGGGGGTCATGGGGGTCACGGGTCTGGCAGCGACGAAAACGGCCCTCCGCCGGGAGGCGGCCGGGAACCCGGCGACCATCGCCACTGAAACTACGGAACGGACGTATTGCGATGACCGAAAGCGCCCCCGCCTACGGCCTCTGGTTCCTGGTCGTATTGAACTCGGCGATCTTCATCCTCTTTGCCTTCAGCTTCTTCAAGCCGAAGACGGGCCGCGACTGGCGCTCCTTCGGCGCATTCAGCGCTTTCCTGGTGGCACTGTTCACGGAGATGTACGGTTTCCCGCTGACCATCTACC
Organism: uncultured Mesorhizobium sp.; assembly: GCA_950071955.1. Taxonomy (GTDB): domain Bacteria; phylum Pseudomonadota; class Alphaproteobacteria; order Rhizobiales; family Rhizobiaceae; genus Aquibium; species Aquibium pacificus. Next base: position 2,593 of record CATMOC010000099.1, read on the forward strand.
TGCTCTCGGGCTGGTTGCAGAGCAATTTTCCTGGCGTGGACTGGCTGTCGCACGATGCCGGGCATCTGCTCGAGATGATCTTCGGGTGGGAGGCGAACCCGCATTTCGGTCCGTTCCACCTGCTGAGCTTCGCCTTCATCGGCGGCGGCTTCGTGCTGATCTCGGCCGGCTGGAAGGTGCTCTATGACGCGCAGCGCCGCCGCACGCTCGCGACAACCGGCGCCTATGCCTATGCGCGCCACCCGCAATATGTCGGCTTCATCCTCGTTATGTTCGGCTTCCTGCTGCAGTGGCCGACGCTGCTGACGCTGGCGATGTTCCCGGTGCTCGTCTTCATGTATGTGCGGCTGGCGAAGGGCGAGGAGCGGGCGGCGTTCGCCGAGTTCGGTGAGGACTACCGCCGCTACATGGCCGACGTGCCCGGGTTCATCCCGAGACTGGGCCGATTGACGGCGCGGAGGCCGTCGTGACCCACAGCGGCCTCGCGCACGCTTCGGGGCCTCGTCGGGAGACGGAGGCGGCGCCGCGGCACGGTTCCGGCCCGGCGGAGGCCGAACGCGACGAGCCGGGCGTAGCCGCGCCGTGGGAGATCCGGCTCGCTTGGCTGCTGCGCGCCCTGATCCTGGCGACGGGCGCCTTCCACCTTCTGGAGGGTGCGGTTCTCTATGGGCTTCTCTGTTTCGGCGCGCTTGCGCTCATCCTCGCGCCTTCCTTCCTCGCGCGCTCGAGCAGGCTGAGCATCCCCGTCGAGATCGAACTGTTCGTCCTCTGGTGGCTGGTCACCGACATGACGCTTGGCCGATTTCTCGATCTCTACGGAACGCTGCCGTTTTATGACAAACTGATCCACTTCGGAAACTCGGGCCTGCTGGCGATCATCTCGTTCCTGGCGATCTATGCGCTGAGAATGACCTGCCGAATACGGACTGGCTTCGTCCTGAACCTCACTGCGATCTTCCTGCTGACCCTCGGCGCGGGGGCGCTCTGGGAGATCGCCGAATTCGGGACGGACGCCGCCCTCGGCGCTGGTGCGCAGGGATCACCTGTGATGGAGCCGCTCGATGATACGATGTGGGATCTGATCGTGGACGGGCTGGGCGGCCTTCTCGGCGGCCTTTTCGGCGCCCTTTACATGCGGCGTTCAAAGCGCAGCCTGGCGCGCTGGAACCGCTTCGCGGAACGGATCGGCTCCGCATGAAGGCGAAGGAGAGCACCATCCGGGGATGCGAGCTACGCCACACGGCCAACTGCGGCCGAAGCCTGGGATCGACCCTGCCGGGCGCGGGAGAACTGGAGGAGATGATCGCTTTCGGAGGATTTGCCACCGCTTCGGCGGCGGGCACGCGGCGCTGGCCGCGTTCGGTGACGGCCACCGCCGCTACATGGCTGAGGTTCCAGCTGTTATTTCGACACTATCCGTTCTCGCCGGCAGCGCATCGCGCGCCGGCACACAGCAATGGTGAAACCGGTCCATGAAACGCGAGCATCAGATCAGTTTCTGGTACGTCATCGTCGCCACCCTCGCGGTGATCTGGATCCAGCAACTGCTGTTCCAGCCGACTCACATCGAGACGATCCCCTACAACGAGTTCCAGCAGCTCGTTGACGAGAGCAAGGTGACCGACCTCGTCATAGGCCCAGACCGGATCACCGGCACCTATACTGCGCCGGTACGCCAGGCCGAAGCGCAGGAGGGCCAGCCGCAGCATTTCACGGTGGAGCGCGTGCCTAAGGATCTGGCGGATTCCCTCGCCAGCAAGGGGATCAACTTCTCCGGCGAGCCCGGTCCCGGCCTTCTACAGAGCGTCGCGAGCTGGCTCATGCCGATGCTCCTCTTCCTCCTGCTCTGGATGTTCCTGGTTCGGCCGATGGCGATGGGACAAGGGGGCGGCCTGATGGCCATCGGCAAGTCCAAGGCCAAGGTGTATGTCGAGAAGGACACCAAGGTGACTTTCGCCGACGTGGCCGGTGTAGACGAAGCGAAGGACGAGCTGCGGGAGATCGTCGCCTTCCTCAAGGACCCCCTAGGCTACGGCCGGCTCGGCGCGCGCATGCCGAAGGGGGTGCTGCTCGTGGGACCGCCGGGGACCGGCAAGACCCTGCTCGCGCGGGCGGTGGCGGGCGAAGCCGGCGTGCGCTTCTTCTCGATCTCGGGCTCCGAGTTCGTCGAGATGTTCGTCGGCGTTGGTGCCGCCCGTGTCCGCGACCTGTTCGAGCAGGCGCGCAAGCAGGCTCCGGCCATCATCTTCATCGACGAGCTCGACGCGCTCGGGCGCGCCCGCGGCGCGATGCTGCCAGGGGGAGGTCACGACGAGAAGGAGCAGACGCTCAACCAACTCCTCACCGAGATGGACGGCTTCGACCCGAGCGTCGGCACCGTCCTGCTGGCGGCGACGAACCGCCCGGAGGTCCTCGATCCGGCCTTGCTGCGCGCCGGCCGCTTCGATCGCCAGGTGCTCGTCGACCGGCCCGACAAGCAGGGCCGCGTCGCGATCCTGAGGGTCCACCTGGAAAAGGTGAAGCTGGCGCCGGACCTGCCGGTCGAGGATCTGGCGGCGCTCACGCCGGGCTTCACCGGCGCCGACCTTGCGAATCTGGTCAACGAGGCGGCGCTGCTGGCGACGCGCCGTAATGGCGAGAGTATCGGCTTCGAGGACTTCACGCAGGCGATCGAGCGCATCGTCGCCGGCCTCGAGAAGAAGAACCGCCTTCTGAACCCGCACGAGCGGGACGTCGTCGCCCATCACGAAATGGGGCACGCCCTGGTCGCAATGGCTCTGCCGGGCGTCGATCCGGTGCAGAAGGTGTCGATTATCCCGCGTGGCGTCGCGGCGCTCGGCTACACCATCCAGCGTCCGCTCGAGGACCGCTTTCTGATGGACCGGAAAGAGCTGATGAACCGCATGGCCGTCCTCCTCGGCGGGCGAGCAGCGGAGAGCCTCGTCTACGACGAAGTCTCGACGGGGGCGGCCGACGACCTCGTCAAGGCCACCGAGATCGCGCGGAGCATGGTGGCGCGGTTCGGCATGGACCCGAAACTGGGGCAGGTCGCATACGAGACGGACGCCGCGCCCCTTCTCGGCGGGCCGGGCGGAGCAAGCTGGCAGCCGCGGCGCTACGGCGAGGAAACGGCCTCGGGGATCGATGCCGCCGTGCGCGAACTGGTGGAGACGGCGTTCCTGCGCGCCGTGTCGATCCTTTCGACGAACCGCGACCTGCTTGGTCGTGCGGCGCAGAACCTGTTGAACCAGGAAACGCTTTCGTCCGAAGACCTTGAGACGATCGACCGTTCTGTCGCCCGCGATGCGGGCGGTTGGACTGCCGCCCCGCCGGGCGTCGGCCTGGCCGCAGCCACTGCTGTTGAGCGCGGATGACGGACACCTGGTCCAGAGTGAGCCGGAACCGAAGCCTGGAGAGGCACGGGTAAGCTTCCGCCTGCCTTGAGCATGAAGGGGGACTCCGGGGCCGCGGAAGCGCTTCACGAGCGACCAGAAGGACGGCACCGAATCTGCGCGAGGTTCCGCTGTAAGGACTTCAAAGCTTCCGCGTCTTTTCGGGATAGCGACGGCGGTTCACGACGGGCAGGTGCGAAGAACGTCTTTGTGGGTGTTGATGCTCCTGTGAGCGTTCATTGCCGGGCGAACGGGCATCGCTGGCAAAGGCATGGTTCCTCAGAGAGGAGGTCACGGAATGGAAGTAACAGATCCGGTCTGCGGTAAGACAGTTGATCTCGGAGAGGCCGAGCCGGTCGAGCATCGCGGCTGGGCATATTTCTTCTGCTCCGCCGCTTGCCGCGCCGCATTCGTGGCGGCGCCAGACCACTATGCCGCGTCGCGTCATGAGCGAGTCCCGCCCCATGGCGAAGCCGGAAAGTCACCTCGACCTGCGCAGTGATCGCGCGGAAGAAACCATGATGTCCGCGAAAGCGAAGAAATGTCCACTCAGCCCCAGACAGATGTTCCGGCCGCGTATCCCGAGGGAGCCGCCTGCTCTCCCTTGCCCTTCTTCTCTCGACTTCTCGCCGAAATGATCCGGACCGGCCGGTTGACAGTTGTCGATGCGGCCGGCCGGGTCCACCCCTTCGGCCCTGGCGACAGCGGTCCAGACGTCTCGGTCAGACTTCACGATCCGCTGTTGCCGATGCGTATCCTTCTTCGCCCGTCGCTGGCCCTGGGCGAAGCCTACATGGACGGTACGATCACGATCGAGCAAGGGACGCTGCGAGACCTCCTCCACCTTTGCACCAGCAATCTCGAAGCGCTCGGCCGGCATCCGATCGGCGCGGTTCGGGGCGAGCTCAATCGCATGCTGCGCAGGCTTCAGCAGGACAATCGCCTCGGGCGGGCGCGCGCCAACATCGCGCATCACTATGATCTGTCGGGCGCGCTCTACGATCTGTTCCTCGACCGCGACCGTCAGTATTCATGTGCCTATTTCCACACCGGCGCCGAGACGCTCGAGGAAGCGCAGGAGAAAAAGAAGCGCCACATCATGGCGAAGCTCCTGCTCGAGCCCGGCATGCGCGTGCTGGACGTCGGCTCTGGCTGGGGCGGGCTCGCACTGGAGATGGCGCAGACGGCTAGGGTGGACGTCACCGGTCTCACGCTGTCGCAGGAGCAGCTCTCCGTCGCGAATGAGCGTGCAGTCGCCGCGGGCCTGTCCTCCCATGTGCGCTTTGCCCTGCGTGATTACCGGGAGGAGCAGGGAAGCTATGACCGGATCGTCTCCGTCGGCATGTTCGAGCATGTCGGGGTGGCGCACTACCGCACCTATTTCGACACGCTGCGCAACCGCCTGAACCCAGACGGCATCGCCCTCGTGCATGCGATCGGACGGGCCGATCCGCCCGGCTCCACCGATCCTTGGCTGCGCAAATACATCTTTCCAGGCGGCTATTGCCCTGCGCTGTCGGAGGTCCTGGCCGTCGTCGAGCGTTCGGGACTTTGGGTCACCGACATCGAGATCCTGCGGCTGCATTATGCGGAGACGCTGCGGCACTGGCTCGAGCGCTTCCAGGCCAACCGTGACCGCGCGCAAGCCATCTACGACGAGCGCTTCTGCCGCATGTGGGAGTTCTACCTGGCGGTCTGCGAGGCCGCGTTCCGCAACGGCCCGATGATGGTGTTCCAGCTCCAGCTGGCGCGCCGACGCGACGCAGTGCCACTGACGCGCGACTACATTACCGACCCGGAGCGCCGGGACGTAATGGCGGAGGACGTCGTGGCATGAGGACCGCCCAGCGAGCGTTCGCCTCATGATCGGCGGCCGGCTCCTCCGAATCGGCGCGGGCGCCGCCGGCCTGCTCGGCGCGGCGACGGTCGAGCGCCTGCGCGGCACGCCGGCCGAGGGGTCTCAATTGCCGCGCCGGCTTCGCATCACGCTCGAGCGGCTTGGCCCGACCTTCGTGAAGTTCGGGCAGACGCTCAGCCTGCGCCGCGACCTGCTGCCCGATACCTGGCTCGCCGAACTCCGCCGGCTGCAGGACCACGTGGCGCCCTTCCCTGCAGCGGAAGCGCGGCATGCGGTCGAGGTCGCGCTCGGCCGACCGGTCGAGCAGGTCTTCGGGGCATTCGAGACGGAACCGATGGCGGCGGCCTCGATCGCCCAGGTACACCGGGCTCGCCTGCCGGACGGGCGCGCCGTCATCGTCAAGATCCGTCGCCCCGGCATCCGGGTCCAGATCGATCGCGACATGCACGCGCTCGTCGGCATAGGCCGCCTCGTCCTGGTCCTGGCACCACGCCTCCAGCGCTACCAGCCGCTGCGCATCGTCGACGAGATCTGGGCCAACCTCCGCAAGGAGACTGACTTCCGCCAGGAGGCGCGCAGCATCCGCCGCTTCGGCGAAGCCTTCCGGGAATGGCCGGCGCTCAACATCCCGGACGTGATCGACGATCTCTACGGCGAGGCCGTGCTGGTACAGGAGATGAGCGGCAGGCTGGGCATCGGCGCCCCCTCGATCGACGGCCCGCGGCTCGCGCAGGTTCTGGTCGACGCCTATCTCCATCAGTTCTTCGTGGTGGGCTTCTTCCACGGCGATCCCCATCCGGGCAACCTCTTCGTCATGCCGGACGGACGCCTCTGCTTCCATGATTTTGGGCTGGTCGGCTATCTCGACGGCCGCACCCGCCGCTCCCTCGCGCTCTACCTCCAGGCGTTCGTGAACAAGGACGCCGCCTGGATGCTCGACGCGGCCGTTGATCTGGGCCTGCTGGGCGGACCGATCGACCGTCCCGCGTTCACCCGCGGCATCGAGGAGATCCTCTCCGACTACGCCGCGCTGCCGCTCAAGGACTGGTCGCTCGCCGAGGCCGTGCTGCGCGTCGCCAAGCTCGGCTCTGGTGAGAATTTCATCGTTCCGCACAACCTCGTGGTGCTCATGCGGGCGCTGTACCTGGTCGAGAGCGCGCTGCGAACGCTCGACCCGGAATTCAAGGTCCTGGACACATTGTTGGCGCGGGGCGGCGAAATGATGGAGGGCGTCCTGCACTGCGATGCGGCCGCCTCGGCCTTCACCCGGCTGAAGACCGAAGCCGCTCTGACCGCGCAGGACCTGCCGGGGATGATCGCGACCTGGCTGCACCGGGCGCAGCGCGAGGGCGGCGGGCCCCTCCTGCTCATGCGGCGCGAGGGCTTGGAGAGCCTGGAGGCGCATCTCGACCGCACCGGCAACCGCCTCGCCTTGGCCATGATCGCGCTCGGCCTCTATGTCGCGGCCTCGCTGCTCATCCTGCACAGCGCCGGGCCACGCGTGTTGGGCGATTTGCCGCTGCTCGCGTTGTTCGGCTACGCGCTCGCGCTTTGGCTGTCATTCCGGCTGGTGCGGGCGGTTGCCCGTTCGGGACGCCTGTAGCGATGCACAGGAGCCGAATGCCCCGGAGCCAACGAACAGTTTCCACGCTCACCTGAGGAGAAAGACATGAACACAAGCAGCAAGACCCGCGTCGCCGTCAATGGCTACGGCGTGATCGGCAAGCGCGTCGCCGATGCAGTGGCCCAACAGGAGGACATGGAGCTGGCCGGCGTATCGGACATCAGTGCCGACTGGCGGGCGCGGATGGTGACGCAGAAGGGCTTCCGGCTCTACGGCGCCGCGAGCGAGCAAGCACAGGCGATG
>CATMOC010000100.1 GCA_950071955.1 uncultured Mesorhizobium sp.
CCGAGGCGGGGCTGCCGGACGGGCTGTTCAACGTCGTGCAGGGCTACGGCGAGGTCGGCGCGGCGCTGGCCTCGCATCCGGTCGTGGCCAAGGTCTCCCTCACCGGTTCGGTGCCGACGGGACGCAAGGTGCTGGCGCTCGCCGGCTCGCACATGAAGCACGCGACGATGGAACTCGGCGGCAAGTCGCCGCTGATCGTCTTCGACGATGCCGACCTCGAGAACGCCGTCGGCGGCGCCATGCTGGCGAACTTCTATTCGACCGGCCAGGTGTGCTCCAACGGCACGCGCGTCTTCGTGCAGGACGGGCTGCGCCAGCGCTTTCTCGAGCGGCTGGTGGAACGCACCAAGGCGATCCGCATCGGCGATCCGCTCGACCCCGACACCCAGATGGGGCCGCTGATCAACAAGCTGCAGCACGAGAAGGTTCTGGGATACGTGGAGATCGGCAAGGCGGAAGGCGCGACGCTGCTCTGCGGCGGCGGCGTGCCCCGGCTCCAGGGGCTGGAGGGCGGTTTCTTCATCGAACCGACGATCTTCTCAGAGGTCGAAGACGACATGCGCATCGCGCGCGAGGAGATCTTCGGGCCGGTGATGAGCGTCTTCGGATTCTCCAGCGAGGAAGAGGCGATCGAGCGCGCCAACGACACCGAATTCGGCCTCTCGGCGGGCGTTTTCACGCGCGACCTGCCCCGCGCCCATCGCGTCATCGCGGAGCTGCAGGCCGGCACCTGCTGGATCAACCATTACAACCTGTCGCCGGCCGAAATCCCCTTCGGCGGCGTCAAGCAGTCGGGGATGGGGCGCGAGAATTCCGTCGCCGCGCTTCACCACTATTCGCAGCTCAAGACGGTCTACGTGGAAACGGGGGACGTCGTCAGCCCGTACTGACGGCGGGCTTCGGGACGGTCAGGCGTTCGTCCCGCCCGCCGATTCCGTCCAGTCGAGATACCGCGCCAGCGCGAAGACGAGGTGGTAGAAGATGCTGGCCGGGACCTCGTTGGCGAGCGAGCGTCCGTTCTCGTCGATGCGGTCGATCCAGAGCCCGGTGGGCGCCGGATCGATGTGCCAGCGGAACAGCCGGCCGACACGCGCCTCGATTTCCGGTTTCAGGTCCGGCCCCGTGGCCGAGTCCAGCGCGATCGCCGCCTTGATGACTTCTGCCTGCGGCCATGAGCGCGAGACCGGATCGAGCGGAATTCCGTGCCGGGAGACGGCGCCGTAGGCCAGCCCGGTCGCACGGTTGAGGCCGCTCGCCACGGCCGACGCATAGAGTTTTCGGGCGAACTGGACGAGATCCGCCTGGCCGGTCTTGGCGGCGAAATCGACCAGAAGCGAGGCCCACTCGAAATGGTGGCCGGGCTCCGTGCGCTGGCCTTCCGGGCCCGGCGCGGGGGACCAGTCGTCGGCGAAGTACTCGCCGAGCGTCCAGGTGTCGGCGTCGAAGAAGCGGCTGCGGAAGAGATCGATGATGCGCGAGGCGCGGCGCAGATGGACGCGCTCGCCGGTGGCGTCGTACCAGGCGAGGAACGCTTCCAAGAGGTGCATGTGCGGATTGGAACGGCGAAGCCCCTCCCCCGAGGCCGTTTCCAGGAAGCCCGTCAGGCGCTCGTCCTCCAGATGCGCGTCGAGGAAGTCGAAGGTCTCGGCGCCGAGATCGCCGGCGCGCGGATTGCCGCACTTCTTCGCATGCGCGAGCGCCAGGAGCACGCAGGCATGGTCGTAGGCGTCCTCCACCGGATCTGCGACCGAGCCGTCGACCTCGAGCACCCGCACCCAGCCGCCTCGATCGCTTCTGCCCTTCTCTGCGATGAAGTCGATGCCGTGCGCGATGATCCGTTCCGCCGGTCCGGACCAGCCGCGCTCGCTCGCCACGGCGAATGCGTAGATCTGTCGCGCCATGGTGCGCATGCGCTTCGGCTTCAGGACCGGGCGGCCGTCGAAGCCGAGCGCCTCGAAGAAGCCGCCATTGATCTCGTCGACGCCGGCCGTCGACCAGAGCGGCAGCGTCTCCTCGAAGAGCCAGTGGCCGACCCGGCGCCGGTGCGCCCCGCTTTCAAGAACGCGATCATGGCTGGGCGTGAACCGCGTCTCCAACCGGCCGCTCTTTTCGAGCTGCTCGACGATCTTCTTGACGTTTTGGCTCTCTGCGACCGGCGCCACGAAGGTCGCGTCGGCGGTCGCCACGATGGCGACGTCCTTCATGCCGATGACCGACAAAAGCCGCCCCTGGCTGCGCAGATAGGAATGCCTGGTGTCGATGGCGACCACGTCGCCGATGACGACGTTGCCGTCTTCGTCCGCTCCGCCGACGTCGAGCAGCGACTGCCAGGAGCCGAGATCGTTCCAGCGGAAGCTCGCCTCGACCATGGCGATGTCGGCGGCCTTTTCCATGATGGCGTAGTCGACGGAATTGGACGGGACGTCCTGGTAGGCCTCCAGCGGGATGAAGGTGCCGAGAAGGTCGGTGCGGGCCGCCGCGACCGCTCTTTCGACGCCGCTCCAGATCTCCGGCTGGTGGGCGAGGAAGGCCTCGCGCATCGCGCTCGCCCGGAACAGGAAGATGCCGGCATTCCAGAAGAAATTGCCGGCTGCCAGATACTGCCTCGCCCTGTCGAGGTCCGGCTTCTCGACGAAGCGGCGCACCTTGCGCACGCCGCCGGACAGATGCGCGTCGGCTTCGATGTAGCCGTATCCGGTCTCCGGCTGGCTCGGCCGGATGCCGAAGACGACGAGGCTGCCGGCGCGCGCGGCGTCCGCGCCTTTGGCGATCGTCTCCCAGAACTGCTTGTCGGTGGAGATCTCGTGATCGGAGGGCACGACCAGCACGAGTTCGTCGCCGTGTTCGGCCAGCGTCAGCAGCGTCGCCAGCGCCACTGCCGCCGCCGTGTTGCGGCCGACGGGTTCGAAGACGGCCCGCCCGCCAGACAGTTCGACCCCGGCGATGTCGGCATGCACGCGGCCGGCATGGCGCTCCGAGGCGATCGTGTAGACCGGCCATTCGCCGGAGCCCCCGGCCTTCAGCCGCCGCAGCGTCCTGGCGAGCATCGATCCGTCGCCGGATAAATCGTGGAACTGCTTGGGATTGTCCTCGCGCGAGAGCGGCCACAGGCGTGAGCCCACGCCCCCGCTCATGACGAAACTGATGATCCGGTCTGTCATTGCCGTTCCGCCCGTCCCCGGCTGCGCCTGTCGCGTCTGATCGTGTTCGTTGCGGACGAGCCTAGCAGCACCGGTTTACCGCCTGATTAAGCCGCAGGGCTTTCGGGGCGGCAGCGGGCGGACCACCGGGTCCGTCGCCGTGCCGTTCCCCTGGCGGGTTCCTTCGCAGATCGAACGGCGCGCGAATCTGCCCATGTCGCGCTTGCAGTCCGCTTTGGCGGACGCTATAGAGCGCCCCACTGGTCACGGAGTGTAGCGCAGCCTGGTAGCGCACATCGTTCGGGACGATGGGGTCGCAGGTTCGAATCCTGCCACTCCGACCAGAAAAACCACTGTTTACAGAGGTTTGCCGTTTCCCGGAACGCCAGACGCCAGCCTGTGATCGACAGGAACACCGCGTCTCGGGGCCGCCGAAAATCCCCGCAACCGGACGGCGGGACAGGCACAGGGCAAAGCGATATCGGCTCTCGATCCTGCGAGTACGAACATCGACCCGTCATCGCCCGCAATCGAGAAGTTCATCCTGGCAAACCTGCCGATCGCTCCGGTGCCGACCGTGCCCGAAATACGGCTGCACAGGGCCGACCCTAGGAGCGGCTTGTGGCGCCTTGCCGGGATCGACGGCGCGTTCGGTTCGCCTTACTGGGCCTATGTGTGGGGCGGCGGCCTCGCGCTCGCCCGCCACGTCCTCGATCGGCCGGAAACGGTCGCCGGACTGAGTGTGCTCGATCTCGGGGCCGGGTCCGGGATCGTCGGCATAGCTGCTGCTCTGGCAGGAGCGAGGCAGGTCGTGGCCGCCGATACCGATCCCCATGCGATGGCCGCCATCCGTATCAACGCAGCCGCGAACGGAGTGTCGATCGCGCCGCTGCACGGCGACCTGCTGGATGGTTCGCCGCCGGCGGTCGATCTCGTGCTGGTCGGGGACCTCTTCTACGAGGCGCATCTCGCGCGGCGCGTCACGAGTTTCCTCGAGCGATGCCTCGACGAGAAGATCGACATCCTGATCGGCGATCCCTTTCGCGCTCACCTGCCACGCGATCGGCTTCGCCTCGTGGCCGAATACCCCGGAGCGGATTTCGGGGAAGGCGGCCGGATCGTCGAAAGGCCAAACGGGGTCTTCCGCTTCGAACGCCCCGGCGAACCCTCGCGTTGATCGGAGCGGACCGTTCGCGCCAGAAGAGGCCGACCCTGCAGCCCTACCCGCCGCCGGACCTGGCGCCGACGTCCCGCGGGGAAATGCCGTACTTGCGCCTGAACATGGTTGAAAAATGGGCGGAGCTGTTGAAGCCGTGATCGTAGGCGACGGCGGTGATCGTGCGTCCGCCGCCCTTGGCCAGGCAGTCGTAGGCGAGCTGCAGGCGGCGGTTCCATATCCATTCCGAGGCCGACATCTCGCACGGCTCGAACAGGACGTGCAGGTAGCGCAGCGACATGCCGTTGGCCGCGGCGATCTTGTCCAGCGACAGCGTCGGGTCGGCGATGTGCGCCTCGATCCATTGCTGCACCGACATCAAGCGGGCCTTCTTCACCGATCCTTCCGCCGCGGGCATGTCGCCCTCGGACGACAGCAACGTGAAGGCCAGCATGTCCATCAGCTGGTTGCCCAGCCCAGCGCGGATGTTATCCCCCAGCTTCGAGCCTTCGGTCGCCAGCGTCGCGCAGAATTCGGTCGCGATACGGCCAAGCCCCTGCGTCGTGTTGATCGAAGCCGAGACCGGTATCCGTTCGCGCGGAAATCGCTGCGCGAACTCGTCGCGCGGGATCTCGAGGTAGAAGGACCGCACCTCGCCGTGGCAATGGAGTTCGTACTGCTCGGTGGCGCAGAAAAGCGCGCCGCGCGCCGCGTTCGAGCGGTGCGTGGAATCCTGCTGGACGACGCTCAGATTTCCGCGGTGGATCAGCTGCAGGTAGTAGCAGTCCTTGTCGAGCCGGGAGATGTGCTGCTTGTTGCGGCGGATGCGCTGCTCGGACAGCAGGATGTCGGTCATCGCGATCTCGCCGAACTTCGCCTCGCGGATGAAGCCGCGATAGCGCTCCGGATCGGTCGCCTTGACGTCGACATGGACGTAGACGTCGCAAATGGCGTCCCGCCAGGCGGCATAACGCGCCGACTGCTCGTAGTCCTCGGTCGAAAAGATCAGGTCCATGGGTCCCTCCACCCCTGGCCATGCCGTCTCGCGGGTGCCGTTGCCCCTATGGCCGTTCATCCTCCAAACGACCCCGCCGGCAAAGGAACCTTACCCCGGGGTCTTTGCGGCGTCCAGCCGGCCCCCCGGACTGTGCGCTCTCAAGCAAGAAATCTGCATTGCCGCGAAAGAACGGCCGCGTCCGCCTCGGTAGTGTCCCCCGGCATCGATGACTACGGTCGTCGACGGCACGGGCGGGAGGGGCCGGCATGCAGATATTCGGGCGGCTTAGCCAGGAACAGATCGTCTTCGGTCTCGCCATGCTCCTGTGCCTCGCCTTCGCCGCCGCCCTGCCTGGCTTCCTGACGACCAACAACCTCCTGAACCTCGTCCGCAGCGTTTCGATCCTGGGCATCCTCGGCGTCGCGATGGGGCTCGTCGTCATCGGCCGCGGCATCGACCTGTCGCTGGTGGCGCTGATGGCGGTGTCGGTGGCCTGGACGCTGCACCTCGTCGCAGGGGGCATGCCGCTCCTCCAGGCACTGGCGATCGGGCTCGCCTTCAGCCTCGTCACCGGCGCGATCAGCGGCTGGCTGGTCGCCTATGTCGAGATCCCGGCGATCTTCGCGACGCTCGCCATGGGCACGCTCATCTACGGTTTCGGCCGCTACTTCCTTTTCGGCCTCGACGTCGTCTACATGCCCGAGGCGGCGCAGGCGCTGCTGTGGTACGGACAAGGCACCCTGTTCGGCATACCGGTGCCGATCTACATGTTCGCGGGGGTGTGCCTCGGCGCATACCTTTTCCTGCGCTACGCCAAGTCTGGCCGCTACCTGCGCGCCGTCGGCGACAACCTGCTCGCCGCGCGCATCACCGGCATTCCAGCCCGGCCGATCATCGTCCTGCAATACGTGCTGTCGGCGCTGATTGGCTACACGGCCGGCATCGTCACCGCTGCTTCCGTCGCCAGCATGAACACCCGCGTCGCCATCTCGACCTATGTCTACGACGTCATCCTCGTCGTGGTGCTCGGCGGCATCGGCCTGTCGGGTGGCAAGGGCGGCATCCGCAACGTCATTGTCGGCACGCTGCTCATTGGCGTGCTGCTCAACGGCATGACGATCATGGACATCCAGTACACCGTCCAGAGCGTCATCAAGGGCATCATCCTTCTCACCGCGATCGTGATCGACACGATCCTCAACCCCCGAGACGAGCAGACCGCTCAGCAAGGGGACATCTAGGCACGTTCTCTAAGGGAGGAGAAAGACATGAGACTTCTGAAGACCAGCATCGTTGCCGCCACCCTCGCCCTCACCGCCGGTTCCGCGCTGGCGCAGGGCATCGACGACCCGACGCGCGAGCCGTACTATTCGTCGTTCCAGGGCAAGCGCGTCGCCTACGTGCCCGTGGCCATGGGCTTCGACCTGACCGAGGGCTGGGCGATCGGCCTCAAGGAGGCGCTGGAACCGCTCGGCGTCACCTTCGACATCCGCGACCCGAACTGGAGCACGGATGCGGGCGCGCAGGCGATCACCTCGCTCATCGCGGAAAAGCCCGACGTGATCGTCGTGCACAATCCCGACGTCCAGTCTTATGCCCGTCTGCTCAAGAAGGCCGAGGAGGCCGGCATCTACGTCGTGCAGGTCAACATGCGCTCGAGCTATTCGACGGACGCCTTCATCGGCGCCGACTATGTCGGGATGGGCGAACAGATCGGCGAACGCCTGGTCGAGAAATGCTCGCCAGCCAACGGCGGCAGCGGCAAGGTGGCGATCACGCAGGGCGTGCTGACCGCGGCGGCCAGCGTCTACCAGATGCAGGGCATCGACAACGTGCTGTCCAAGCATCCGGAAATCCAGCTGGTGTCGAATCAGGCCGCCGATTGGGACGCCACGAAGGCCAAGAACATCGCGGCCACGGTGATCCAGCAGCATCCGGACCTGTGCGCCATCACCGGCTTCTGGGACGTGATGGACGTCGGCACCGCCGCCGCCATCAAGGAATCCGGCAAGGACGTCTACCTGCTCACCCAGGGCGGCGGGAACAAGATGGCCTGCGACGGGCTGAACAACGGCACCTACTCGGAAGTGGTCGTCTACTTCGTGCCCGGCCAGGCGCGCGACATGGCGACCATGATCAAGCAGATGCTGCAGCTCAAGCAGGCGCCGGGCACCACGAAGACGACGCTGTTCACGCCGCTGACCTTCCTGACGAAGGAGAACATGACGCCGTCGTCCTGCTGGTCGCTGCCCGGCCAGAACTGATCGAACGCGGCGCGGGCGACGCTAGGTCGTCCGCGCTGGCAATGCCTCATTGAACCGAGCAAACCGCCATGACCGTGTCTGACACGATCGCGCGCTGGCGCTACCGTGCCGTGCCCGACCACCTCTTGGGCGAGATCCTCAGCAAGCGCTGGATCGACAACGTCATCCCGCTCCTCATCCTGTTCCTCGTCGTGGCGGTTTTCGGATCGCTGATCCCCGACTTCTTCGGCGCCGCCAGCGTCTCGAACCTGATGCGGCAGTGGGGCGAGTTCGGACTGGTGGCGCTGGCGCTCATGATCGTCATGGTGGCGGGCGGCATCGATCTCAGCGTCGGGTCGGTCTTCGCGCTCGGCAACATCGTCGCGCTCGGTCTGCTCAGCGTTGCCGAATGGCCGGTGCCGGCGGTCATCGCGGCGACGCTCGCCTGCGGAGCCGCGGCCGGCCTGATCAACGGCCTCTTGGTCGGCTACCTGCGGCTGCGCGCCTTCCTCACCACGCTGGTCACGCTGATCATCGTGCGCGCCGTGGTCGACATGCTGCTGCTCAACTATTCGGTGGCCATCGCCGCCGCCTTCCCCGATTCCGACCTCTGGTACTATTTCGGCGAGGGCTACGTGCTCGGCGTGCCGTTCAGCGTCACGGTCACGCTCGCCCTGGCGCTGGTGCTGCATCTCGTCCTGTCGCGCAGCCGCGCCGGCTGGCACGTGTTGGCGGTCGGCGGTTCGCGGCGCTCGGCGCACAATGTCGGCATTTCGGTGCGCCGGGTCATCTGCCTGACCTACGTGGTCTCCGGCACGCTCGCCGCGCTGGCCGGCCTGCTGTTCGCCTCGCGTCTGGGCGGAGCGGGGGCCGATACCGGCATCGGGCTGGAGATCGCGGCGCTGACGGCGGCGGTGCTGGGCGGCAACAGCCTCGGCGGCGGGCGCGGCTCGGCCGCGAAGGCCATCATCGGCTCGGTCACCGTCATGATCATGGTCAACAGCCTCGTCCGCCTCGGGGTCACGAGCGGCGCCAACTCGCTGCTTCTCGGCATGGTGCTCTTGGCGGCGGTGGCCATCGACGTGCGCTGGCTGAAGAACCGGCACAAGTTCCTGTCGAAGGTCTACGTGTCGCCGACCTATTCGGAACTGCCGCCGGCGCCGGCCACCGACGGCGCCTCGCCTTACGCGCTAAACGACCGGCTGCGCCCCGTGGAACGCATCGGACTCGGCCGCATCGACGGGCCTGAGGACGTCATCCTCGACGAGGACGACAACATCTATGTCGGCAACCGCACCGGCGACATCGTGCGCTTCCTGGCGCCCGACTACGAGCGGCAGGAAATCTTCGCCCATACCGGCGGACGGCCGCTCGGCATGGCCTTCGCCAAAGACGGTTCGCTGCTGTGCTGCATCGGCGGCATGGGCCTCTACCGGATCGGCCGCGACCGCAGCATCGAGAAGCTGACCGACGAGACGAACCGCTCCTGGTTCTCCGTCATCGACGATTCGCGCCTGAGGCTCGCCGACGACCTCGACATCGCGCCGGACGGACGCGTCTTCTTCAGCGAGGCGACCGTGCGATACGAAATGCACGACTGGCCCGTGGACTGCCTGGAATCGCGCGGCAACGGACGCATCATCTGCTTCGACCCGAAGACGGGCTCGACACGAACCGTCCTGAAGAACCTGGTCTTCCCGAACGGTATCTGCATGACGCATGACGGCCAGTCCTTCCTGTTCGCCGAGACCTGGGCGTGCCGTGTCAGCCGCTACTGGTTCGACGGGCCGAAGAAGGGCAGCGTCGAGCCGGTCATCGGCGACCTGCCGGGCTATCCGGACAACATCAATCGCGCCTCCGACGGCACCTATTGGCTGGCGCTGGTGGGCATCCGCACGCCCTCGCTCGACCTGGCGCTGAAGATGCCCGGCTTCCGCAAGCGCATGGCGCGTCGCATCGCGCCCGACGAATGGCTCTATCCCAACATCAACACCGGCTGCGTCGTGCGCTTCGACGAGGCGGGCCGCATTGTCGAGACGCTGTGGGACTTCGGCGGCGAGAACCATCCGAGGATCACCTCCATGCGCGAACACAGGGGCCACCTC
>CATMOC010000101.1 GCA_950071955.1 uncultured Mesorhizobium sp.
GATTCGGCTGGCGGGCTTCACAACGCGCTTGCCCGCATCTTCCGCTCCGTCGGCGAGGACGAGCGTCTCGGCGTCCTCAAGGCGCATCCCGACCTCGCCGGCAAGCTCGCCGCGGCAAAGCGACTGACGGCCGAATCCTCCGCCGAGCAGGCCTCCGCCGGGCTCGACGCGCTGACCGATGCCGAGCGGACCCGCTTCAGCGAACTCAACGACGCCTACACGGAAAAATTCGGTTTCCCCTTCATCATCGCCGTGAAGGGCCTGACCAAGGGCGACATCCTCGCCGCCTTCGAGAGCCGCATCGACAACGATCGCGCCGAGGAGTTCGCCACCGCCTGCCGGCAGGTCGAACGCATCGCGCTGCTGCGGCTGCGCGACATCCTGCCGGCCTGAGGATTTAGAATCATGGCCGGGCCGCAATATGTCGTCACCCATGGCGGTCACCCCGCGCAGAGCGAACTGCACACGGGCCGCGCCATCTTCACCGAGGCTTATGCCGTCATCCCGAAGGGGGTGATGCGCGACATCGTCACCAGCGCGCTGCCCTTCTGGAGCGGAACCCGCGTTTGGATCATCGCGCGGCCCCTGTCGGGCTTCTCCGAGACCTTCTCGCAATACGTCATGGAAGTCGCACCGGGCGGCGGCAGCGTGAGGCCGGAGCCGGATGCGGCCGCGCAGGGCGCGCTATTCGTCATGGAAGGCGAGATCGTCGTGACGCTCGGCGGCGAGCGCCACAGGCTCCAGCCCGGCGGCTTCGCCTGGCTGCCACCGGGAAGCGGATGGACGCTCGCGAACGAAGGCAGCCGCCACGCCGCATTCCATTGGATCAGAAAACTCTACGAGCGCGTCGAGGGCATCGACGTGCCGGAACCCGTGTTCGGCAACGAGCAGGACATCGTGCCGCTCTCCATGCCAGGCACCGCGGGCCGCTGGGCGACGACGCGCTTCCTCGACCCCGACGACATCCGCTACGACATGCACCTTAACATCGTCACCCTCGAGCCGGGCGGCTTGATTCCCTTCGAGGAGACGCACGTGATGGAGCACGGGCTCTACGTGCTCGAAGGCAAGGCCGTCTACAAGCTGAACCGCGACTGGGTCGAGGTCGAGGCCGGCGACTTCATGTGGCTGCGCGCCTTCTGCCCGCAGGCCTGCTATGCCGGCGGCCCCGGAAAGTTCCGCTACCTGCTCTACAAGGACGTCAACCGCCACACGAAGCTCGGCGGGTTCGGACGGTGACCCGCACCATCCTCGCAGCCCCTCTCACCCGCGAGGGCTTCGCTCCCTTCGGTGACGTCATCGACACCGACGGCGCCGAGCATTTCCCCATCAACGGCGGCATGTGCGAGCGCTTCCACGACCTGGCGAAGGTCGAGACCGCCGGCCCCGGCGCCCGCGTGCTGGTCTCGATCTTCAAGGGCAAGCCCTACGCCTTCCCGCTCGAACTCACCCTCGTCGAGCGTCACCCTCTCGGCAGCCAGGCCTTCATGCCGCTGTCCCCCGCCCCATTCCTCGTCGTTGTCTGCCCCGACGGGCCGGACGGACCGGAAACGCCACGCGCCTTCGTGACCCGCGCCGGCCAGGGTGTGAACTACCGGCGCAACACCTGGCACGCGGTGCTCACCCCCATCGGCGCTCCACAGGATTTCCTCGTCGTCGACCGCGGCGGGGACGGCAACAATCTCGAAGAACATCGTTTTGCCGAGCCCTGGACGATACGGCTCCCTGAAGGGATTTCCGCATGACCGATGCCGCGATGACCGACCGTCTGCTCGACGTCATCGAGCGCGACATCCTGCCGAAGACCGCGGCCGGCGTTCAAAAGGGCAACAAACTCTTCGGCGCGGCGATCCTGAAGAAGTCCGACCTGTCGCTGGTGCTCGCCGAAACCAACAACGAGATGGAAAACCCGCTCTGGCACGGCGAGGTGCATGCGCTGAAGCGATTCTATGAAATGCCGAAGGAGACCCGTCCCGACACGAAGGAGTGCATCTTCATCGCCACGCACGAGCCCTGCTCGCTCTGCCTCTCGGCCATCACCTGGGCCGGATTCGACAATTTCTACTATCTTCTCAGCCACGAGGATTCGCGCGACTCGTTCGCCATCCCGCACGACCTGAGAATCCTGAAGGAGGTCTTCACCCTCGATCCCGGCGGCTACAACGCCGAGAACGCCTACTGGAAGAGCCACTCCATCCGCCGAGAGGTCGACGCCCTCGCCGAACCGGAGCGCGCTCGCCTTCAGGCTCGCATCGCGGCGGTCTCGAAGAGCTACGACGGCCTCTCCGCCATCTACCAGGAGAGCAAGGCGGATAACGACATCCCGCTGAATTGATCCGCCGGCCTCAGCGCCGCCTGGCCGCCTCGTAGACCTGCATGCGATCGCGGCGGCCGACCGCGATCACCACCACGACGATGCGGCCGTCATCGACCTCGTAGACAAGCCGGTAGCCGGCGCTGCGCAGCTTGATCTTGTAGCGGTTCGCGGAACCATGCAGCCGCGCCGCCGGGACGTGGGGATGTTCGCACTGCTCCCTCAGCTTCTTGCGGAACTGCTCGCGAATGTTCGGCGCAAGCGCCTTCCATTCCTTGAGCGCGGTTTCGAGGAACTCGATCTCATATCTCATCGAGATCGACCGGGATGCGCCTTTCCTCCCGGCGCGCATCGGCGATGGCATTGAGTTCGACGTCTTCGAGGCGCTCCATCATCGATTCGAACGCCTTTGCGGGCACGCAGTAGAAGGCGGTCTGGTTGTGATTAAGGATTGCCACTGGAGCGCCTTCGCCTGCGGCGACCGTGCCCATCGGATTCCGCTTCAGTTCGGATACGCTGGCCGTGACTTCGGCAAGCAGGATCTGGGGCATCGGTTTCTCTCCACCTTTTCAAGCCCGGAATTTAGCATCATTTTCGATACCGGAAAAGAGGCTCCGCTGTCCGAGTACTGCGTTCCTCGGCGCAATCAGCATCGTTCCGGTCGCTGCAGCGGCTTGAAGCCATGGCCGCCCTCGTGGCTGACTGTCACCCAACGAGAGAGCCACCATGAAAACCGTCACCACCTTCCCCCGCAAAGTCGTCGAGCATCCCGATCTCGGCATCGTCATGCCCGACGGCTGCCGGCTCTCGGTGCGCGCCTGGATTCCGGAGGACGCCGGGGAGGACCCGGTGCCCGCGATCCTGGAGCACCTGCCCTATCGCAAGCGCGACGGCACCATCGGCCGGGACAATCTCACCCATCCGTACTTCGCCGGCCATGGCTACGCCTGCCTGCGCGTCGACATGCGCGGCAACGGCGATTCCGAAGGGGTGATGGAGGACGAATATTCCGAGCAGGAACTGCAGGACGCCTGCGACGTCATCGCCTGGGCCGCGCGCCAGCCCTGGTGCAACGGCAATGTCGGCATGATGGGCATCTCCTGGGGCGGCTTCAACGCCCTACAGGTCGCGGCGAAGGAACCGCCGGCGCTCAAGGCCATCATCACGCTCTGCTCGACCGACGACCGCTATGCCGACGACATCCACTACAAGGGCGGGCTGCTGCTCAACGAGAACCAGGGTTGGGGCGCGACGATGCTCTCCTACTCCTCGCGCCCGCCGGACCCGGCAGTCGTCGGCGAGCGCTGGCGCGACATATGGCTCGACCGGCTGGAGAACGAGCCTTTCCTCCCCGCGGTCTGGCTGTCGCACCAGACCCGCGACGCCTACTGGAAGCGCGGCTCGGTCTGCGAAGATTTTTCGCGGATCAAGGCAGCGACGCTCGCCGTCGGCGGCTGGGGCGACGCCTACAAGAACGCCGTCTCGCGTCTCGTCACCGGCATCACGAAAGCCCCGGCCAAGGGCATCGTCGGCCCGTGGATCCACAAGTATCCCCATTTCGCCGTGCCGAAACCCGCCATCGGCTTCCTCCAGGAAGCCCTGCGCTGGTGGGACCGCTGGCTGAAGGACATCGACACCGGCGTCGAGAACGATCCGGCGATGCGGCTCTATCTGATGGATTCGGTCCCCCCGCGCGACTGGTACGAGGAGCGGCCGGGCCGCTGGATCGCGGAGCGGGCGTGGCCTTCCGGTCGGATCGAGAGCCGCGAGTTCGGCCTCGGTTCCAATGGAACGCTGTCGCACGGAGCGCAATGTCCGATCGAATATACGATCCGCTCGCCGCAGGATTGCGGCATGGCGGGCGGCGAGTACTGCGCCATCTGGCTCGGTCCCGAACTACCGGGAGACCAGCGCATGGACGACAAAAAATCCTGCTGCTTCGACGGCGCGCCCCTGGATGAAACGCTCGACATCGTCGGCGGTCCGGTCGTCCGGCTGACGCTCTCGGCGGACCGGCCGGTCGCCATGGTTGCCGTGCGGCTTTGCGACGTCCAGCCCGACGGCGCATCGACCCGCATCACCTACGGCGTCTTCAATCTCTGTCACCGCAACTCGCACGAGTTTCCCGAAGCCGTGGTACCCGACGAGGCGATGGACGTCTCTTTCCGCCTCGACGATGTCGCATACTCCATCAAGCCCGGCCACCGTCTTCGCGTCGCAGTCTCGTCGACCTACTGGCCGATGGTCTGGCCGTCGCCGGAAGAGGTGACGCTAACGCTCCGCAAGGGCTCGCTGGACCTGACGGTGAGAACCTCGCGAGGCGAGGGAGACGAATGGACATTCGCGGAACCGGAAGGCGCGAAGCCCTGGCAGACCGAGACGATCCGCCCGGCTTCCAACCGCCGCGAGACCGCGCGCGATCCGGCAACCGGCCTGGTGACGCTGGCGATCGAGGACGATTTCGGCGAGGTTCGCGACCTCGACCATGGCCTCGTCAGCGGCGGGATCGCCCGGGAAAGATGGTCGATCGACCCGGCCGATCCCTTGAGCGCCCGGGGAGAGACGCACTGGACCGAAACCCTTTCGCGCGACCAATGGCAGGTGCGAACCAAGACCATCACCAGCATGCGCAGCGATGCCACGACGTTTTTCCTGGAGGGACGAATCG
Organism: uncultured Mesorhizobium sp.; assembly: GCA_950071955.1. Lineage (GTDB taxonomy): Bacteria > Pseudomonadota > Alphaproteobacteria > Rhizobiales > Rhizobiaceae > Aquibium > Aquibium pacificus. The sequence continues at coordinate 4,983 of CATMOC010000101.1, forward strand.
ACGCTTTCGAGGGGGAGAAGCTTGTATTCACACGAGAATTCGTTAATGAAATCAGCCGTGATCATATCTGATCGCGCCACCCTTGGTCCAATTGCGCCATACGATTTACGCCAGGGAATGTCGCTTTCGGTCTTGTAGACCGGCCATCCTTGGCGCCAATATTCCTGACACGAAGAGGCCTTCTTATGGCCCAGGGGCAACACAATCACAGTGAGGAGCATTCCATGTCGAAAGAACTCGAATTCCTGAGCCGTCACGTCGCGCTCGGCAAACTGAGCCGGCGCGATTTTCTCGGCCGTGCCGCCGCGTTGGGCGTGGCCGCTCCCTTCGCGAATTCCCTTCTGAGCAGCGTTGCGTTCGGCCAGGAGCCGGTCAAGGGCGGCACGCTCAAGGCTGGGTTGCAGGGCGGCGAGGCGACGAACAGCCTCGATCCGGCGTCCTTCCTGAGCCAGGTTCCGTTCTCCTTCGGCAAGTGCTGGGGCGACTATCTGGTTCGCCTCAACCGCGACGGCTCTCTCCAGAACAGGCTGGCCGAGGAAATCGGCGCGTCCGACGACGCCATGACCTGGACCATGAAGATCAAGCAGGGCGTCGAGTTCCACAACGGCAAGACGGTTACCGCCGAGGACGTCGCAGCGACGATCGAGCGTCACGCCGACGAAAACTCCAAGTCGGGCGCACTTGGAATCCTGAAGAACATCACCGGCGTCAAGGCAAGCGGCAACGAGGTTATCGTCACGCTCGCCAGCGCCGACGCCGACTTCCCCTACCTGATGGCGGATTATCACCTGATCATCCAGCCGAATGGCGGCAAGGACAATCCGACGGAGGGCATTTCCGCGGGGCCTTACAAGGTCACGATCAACGAACCGGGCGTGCGCCAGGGCGGCGAGAAGTTCGCCAACTACTGGGGCGGCGACGATATGGGCCATGCCGACCAGATCGAAATCATCGTCATCAACGATGCGACCGCGCGCACGTCGGCTCTGCAGGGCGGTCAGGTGCAGATGATCAACCGGGTGGAGCCGAAGATCGTCGAACTGATCAAGCGCGTCCCCGGCGTCACGATCCAGAACGTCTCCGGCCGCGGCCACTACGTCTTCATCATGCACTGCAACACGGCGCCCTTCGACAACAACGACCTGCGTCTGGCGCTGAAATACGCCATGAACCGCGAGGAGATGCTGGACAAGATCCTGTTCGGCTATGGGTCGGTCGGCAACGACTTCCCCATCAACGCGGCCTATCCGCTGTTCACGGAACTCGAGCAGCGCACCTATGACCCGGACAAGGCGAAGTTCCACTTCAAGAAGTCCGGCCATGACGGCCCGGTACTGCTGCGCACGTCCGATGTCGCCTTCACCGGCGCCGTCGACGCAGCCCAGCTCTACCAGCAGTCCTGCGCGGCCGCCGGCATCACCATCGAGGTCAAGCGCGAGCCGGGCGACGGCTACTGGTCGGAAGTCTGGAACAAGCAGCCCTTCTCGACCTCCTACTGGGGCGGGCGGTCGACGCAGGACCAGATGTACACGACCGCCTACTACTCCAAGGCCGACTGGAACGACACGCGCTTCTTCAACGAAAAGTTCGACCAGATGCTGCTCGCCGCGCGCAGCGAACTCGACGAGGCCAAGCGCAAGCAGATGTACGCCGACATGGGCATGCTCGTCCGCGACGAAGGCGGACTGATCCTGCCGATGTTCAACGACTTCATCGATGCTTCCGGCGCCAAGGCGGGCGGGTTCAACCCGCACCCCGCTGGCGAGATGATGGACGGCTACGCGCTGGCCGAATGCTGGCTTTCGGCATAGGCGGGTCGGGAGCGTGGGGGGCTCTCCGATCCTGAGGATGATCTCCCAGCGCATCGCGCTGGGAGGCGGCCTCCTTCTCGCCGTGTCGGCGCTGATCTTCGCCGGCACCCAGATCCTTCCAGGCGACGTCGCACAGTCGATTCTCGGCCAGTCGGCGACGCCGGAATCCCTCGCGAACCTTCGCGAGGAACTGGGCCTGAACCAGCCCGCCATCGTGCGTTATTTCGTCTGGCTGGGCGGCGTGATGACCGGTGACCTGGGAACGGCCCTGACGACGCGCCAGGACATCGCGACCACGCTGTTGCCGCGGCTGTGGAACACACTGTTCCTCGCTTTTTGGGCCGCCATCGTCTCAGTGCCGCTGGCGATCTTGCTCGGACTGCTTGCCGTGCGCTACCGCAACGGTCCGATCGACAAGGCGATCTCCGGCTTCGCACTCGCATCGACCTCGCTGCCGGAATTCTTCATCGGCTACCTGCTGATCTTCTTCTTCGCCGTGAAGATGCAATGGTTTCCATCGATATCGACCGTCTACGACGGCATGCCCTTCCTTGAAAAGTTGCGGGCGATCGTGCTGCCCGCGACCGTGCTCGTGCTGGTGGTTCTGGCGCACATGATGCGCATGACGCGTGCCGCCATCCTGAACGTCATGCAGTCCGCCTACATAGAGACGGCCGAACTCAAGGGGCTCGGCGCGCTCGACATCATCCGCAAGCACGCGTTCCCCAACGCGATCGCGCCGATCGTCAACGTCGTCATGCTCAATCTCGCCTTCCTCGTCGTGGGCGTCGTGGTGGTCGAGGTCATCTTCGTCTATCCCGGCATGGGCCAGTACCTGGTGGACCACGTCGCCAAGCGCGACGTACCCGTCGTGCAGGCCGTCGGCCTCATCTTCGCCGCTGTCTACATCAGCCTCAACATCATCGCGGACATCGCGGCCATCCTGGCCAACCCGCGACTCAGGCATCCGAAATAGGGGCTGGCCGATGCTGGACTTGAAACACATCCCGGCCGGCGCGCTGCTCGGCCTTATCATCACGGCGCTTTTCCTCTTCACCGCGATCTTCGCGCCGCTGCTCGCACCCTATGGCGGCGGGCAGATCGTGGGGGGCGTCTGGGAACCGATGAATGCCGAGCACTGGCTCGGCACCGACAATCTGGGACGCGACCTGCTGTCGCGCATGATCTACGGCGCGCGCATCACCATCTTCATCGCGGTTCTGGCCACGGCGCTGTCCTTCGGCATGGGGGCGATCCTGGGCTTCACCGCGGCCGTGGTCGGCGGATGGTTCGACACGATCATGTCGCGCTTCGTCGATCTCCTCATGTCGATCCCCACGCTGATCTTCGGTCTGGTCGTCCTTTCGGTGCTGCCTTCGACCGTGGTGACCCTGATCCTCGTCATGGGCATCCTCGACTCCACGCGAGTCTACCGCCTCTCGCGCGCGGTCGCTGCCGACATCAACGTCATGGACTTCGTCGAGGCGGCAAAGCTGCGCGGCGAGGGCATGGGCTGGATCATCTTCCGCGAGATCCTGCCCAACGCGCTGTCGCCGCTCATTTCCGAGCTCGGTCTGCGCTTCATCTACGCGGTGCTCTTCCTGTCCGCGCTCTCCTTCCTCGGCCTCGGCGTCCAGCCGCCATCCGCCGACTGGGGCGGCATGGTCAAGGAGAACAAGGAGGGTATCGTCTTCGGCATCTCCGCCGCGCTGATCCCCGCGGCGGCGATCGCAGCCTTGGCGATTTCGGTCAATCTGGTCGCCGACTGGATCCTCAACCGCACCACCAGCCTGAAGGGAGGGCGCGGCTGATGGCCAGGGTCGATGCACGAAAGACGGATGGCGGGCCCCTGCTCGACATCCGCAACCTGAAGATCGAGGCAACCGTCTATCCGCCCGGCGAAGACCCGCGCAACGTCACCATCGTCGACGGCGTCTCGCTGACGCTCCAGAAAGGCAAGGTCCTGGGGCTGATCGGCGAGTCCGGCGCCGGCAAGTCCACCATCGGCCTGTCGGCCATGGGCTATGGCCGCGGGGGCGTGCGCATCACCGGCGGAGAGGTTCTCCTGAACGGCCGTGACATCCTGAAGGGCGGCGTGGGCGGTCTGCGCAGGCTTCGCGGCAAGGAGGTCTGCTATGTCGCGCAATCGGCGGCGGCCGCCTTCAATCCCGCGCACAAACTGATGGACCAGGTGGTCGAGGCGACGCTGCTGCACGGCGTCGCCAGCCGCGCCGAGGCCGAGAAGCGCGCGGTCAACCTGTTTCGCAAGCTCAGCCTGCCCAATCCCGAAACGATCGGCGACCGGTACCCGCACCAGGTCTCCGGCGGGCAGCTGCAGCGCGTCATGACGGCGATGGCGCTCTGCTCGGAGCCGGACCTGATCGTCTTCGACGAGCCCACGACGGCGCTCGACGTCACCACACAGATCGACGTGCTCGCCGCCATCAAGGATGCTATCCGCGACACCGGCGTCGCCGCGCTCTACATCACCCACGATCTGGCCGTCGTCGCCCAGGTCTCGGACGAGATCATGGTGCTGCGCCACGGCAAGCTGGTCGAATGGGGCGGCACGCGGCAGATCATCAAGGAGCCGCGCCAGGAATACACCAACCAGCTCGTCTCGGTGCACCACATCGAGCACCAGGAGAAGGTGCCGGGCGAAGCCCCCTTCCTCTCCGTGAAGAACGTGACGGCTGCCTATGGGGGCGGTGTGGTCGACGTCCTTAAGAACGTCTCGGTCGACATCTTCCCTGGCCAGACGCTTGCCGTGGTCGGCGAATCGGGTTCCGGCAAGTCGACG
>CATMOC010000102.1 GCA_950071955.1 uncultured Mesorhizobium sp.
TGCGTGGGGCCTGCGCGCTTGACGCATGGCGGCGGGCTCCGCTAACAGACGCGCGCGCGAAGCGGCATCGGGCCGTTTCGCGCTTTTCTCGAGGGGACACCCGTGGCGCGCCAGAACTACCTCTTCACCAGCGAATCCGTTTCCGAAGGCCACCCCGACAAGGTCTGCGACCGCATCTCGGACGAGATCGTGGATCTGGTCTACCGCGAGGCGAAGAAGGCCGGCATGGACCCCTGGGACGTGCGGGTCGCCTGCGAGACGCTGGCCACCACCAACCGGGTGGTGATCGCCGGCGAGGTGCGCGTGCCGAAGTCGCTGCTCAAGCAGGACAAGGACGGTAACGTTCTAGAGGACGCCAAGGAGTTCCCGATCATCAACCCGTCGAAGTTCAAGTCGGCGGCGCGCAAGGCGATCCGCGCCATCGGCTACGAGCAGGACGGCTTCCACTGGAAGAAGGCGCGCATCGACGTTCTGCTGCACGGCCAGTCGGCCGACATCGCGCAGGGGGTCGACAACGCCGCCGACCGGCAGGGCGAGGAAGGGGCGGGCGACCAGGGCATCATGTTCGGCTATGCCTGCCGCGAGACGCCGGACCTGATGCCGGCGCCGATCTACTACAGCCACAAGATCCTGGAGCTTCTGTCGGCCGCCCGCCACAAGGGCGAAGGCGAGGCGGCCCGGCTCGGGCCCGACGCCAAGAGCCAGGTGACGGTGCGCTACGTCGACGGCAAGCCGGCGGAGGTGACGCAGATCGTGCTGTCGACGCAGCACCTGGACGCGGGCTGGGATTCCAAGAAGGTGCGCCAGGTGGTCGAGCCCTACATCCGCGAGGCGCTGGGCGACCTGCCGATTGCCAAGGACTGCAACTGGTACGTCAACCCGACCGGCAAGTTCGTCATCGGCGGGCCGGACGGCGACGCGGGCCTGACGGGCCGCAAGATCATCGTCGACACCTATGGCGGGGCTGCCCCGCATGGCGGCGGGGCGTTTTCGGGCAAGGACACGACCAAGGTCGACCGCTCGGCGGCCTACGCGGCGCGCTATCTGGCCAAGAACGTGGTGGCGGCAAAACTCGCCGAGCGCTGCACCATCCAGCTCTCCTACGCCATCGGCGTGGCCCAGCCGCTGTCGATCTATGTCGACCTGCACGACACGGGCACGGTGGAGGAGGCGGCGGTGGAAGAGGCGCTGCGCAAGGTGATGGACCTGTCGCCGTCCGGCATCCGCCGCCATCTCGACCTCAACCGCCCGATCTACGCCCGCACCGCCGCCTACGGCCATTTCGGCCGCAAGCCCGGCCGCGACGGCGCCTTCTCCTGGGAAAAGACCGACCTCGTCAAGGCCATCAAGGACGCCGTCGCCGGCTGAGGAACGACGGCCGCGTCGTGTTGGAAAGAGCCGGCTGACGAAAGCATCGTTTCGGGCCGCGGCGTTGGTCGTCTCGTGGGTGGGGGAGCCTAGCGGCAGGCGGCGAAACGCTCTATAAGGCTCTTTTGGGGCTGCTGCACCTTCGGAGAGTGGGACAGCGCATGCATCGTATTCTCGCGCACATTCGCGCGATACAGCCTAGCGTGAGAAGACTGATCATCGTCGCGATGGATGTCGCGATGGTTCTGGCGGCGGTACCGCTCAGCCTGGCGCTGTCGGGTTCGAACCTTTCGATCGATCCCTATTCCGGATCCGCGCTGATGGCGTGGCTGTCGGTCGGCGTGTTCGGCCATCTCCTGTTTCGCTACAGCGGTCTCTATCGCATGATGTGGCGGTTCGCCTCGACCCCCGACTTCTTCGGAATTTTCCGGAACTGTCTCATCCTCACGATCTCGCTCTATCTCACGGCGATCTCGATCAGGATGTTCTACCCGATCGCGGGACTGAACGAACGGCAGTTCATCGTCTTCTTCATGATGTCGTTCGTCTTCATCTCTTCGCCGCGTCTCATGTACCGCTACTTGCGCGAAGGGTCCGGCTGGAGCATGGGCGAGCTGGGGTTCCGGAAGCGGCCGAGCACTCGGGCGCTCTTCTTCGGGCGCCTCAACGATGCGGACATGATCATCAACTACGGGCGCAGCGCCGCGGACGATGCCATCGACATCATCGGGATCATCTCGCCCGAGGAAACCGACGTCATGGGCAGCCGGGTCCAAAACGTGCCTGTCGTCGGACGCAAGGAACAGGCCCGGCATGTTCTCTATGAATACCTGAAGGACAGCGAGAAGATCGCCATGATCATCTTCGGGCAACATGCCGACAAGGAGTTCGCGGAGTTTCCCGAACTGGTTCGAATCGCCCGGCAGCACGGCGTCGATGTCGATCAGTTTTCGGGCGTGTTGCAGTCTCGCCGGGCCGGCAAGCTTGTCCTGGAGCGGGTGGAGATGGAAACCATCCTCCGAAGGACGACGGTCACGCCGGACGAGCAGATGCTCGCGAGCATCCTGCGCGACAAGAGGATACTCGTGACGGGTGGCGCCGGATCCATCGGCCGGACCCTGGTCAAGAGGGCGCTCGACATGCAGGCGCAGGCCGTCCTCGTGGCCGACATCTCCGAGTTCAACATCTTCCAGCTCCAGTCCGATCTCGCCCGCATCCATGAAGAGCGGCTGATCGCCCGTCTGGTGGACATCTGCGACAGGCAGGCATTTGCGCGCGTGGTGAAGGATTTCCGCCCGGACGTGATCTTCCACGCCGCGGCGCTTAAGCATGTGCCGATCCTCGAGGAAAACTGGATATCCGCCGTCGGTACGAACGTGTTCGGAACTCGAAATTGTGTGGAAGTGGCGGCCGAGTGCAAGGTCCCGCATTTCGTCCTCATATCGAGCGACAAGGCCGCAGATCCGTCGTCGGTGCTCGGCTTCACCAAGCGGGTCGCCGAACAGATCGTCAATTCCATGCACTACATGCAGACCATGAGGACCGCAGCGTTCGGTCGCGCGACGAATTTCATCGGCGTCAGGTTCGGCAACGTGTTCGGCAGCGATGGCTCCGTGTCGACCATCTTCCAGCGCCAGATCGATGCCGGTGGCCCAGTCACGATCACCGATCCGGCCATGACGCGCTATCTCATGACGATCGGGGAAGCGGTCGATCTCGTCATCCTGTCCGCGGCCGATTCTGCCCAGCGCAGACCCGAGGACGGACCCGGCATATACATGCTCGACATGGGCGAGCCCGTCTCGATCATGGCGGTGGCCGACATCATGATCCGCCTAGCCGGCAAGGAACCCAACCGCGACATCCCCATCGTGGTGACCGGACGCCGACCGGGCGAGAAGGTCCATGAAATCCTGAGCGCGCCCGGCGAGGATATCGCCGACATCGGCGTCCCGAGCGTCTTCGGTCTGAGGACCGGCGTGTTCGATTGGAAAGAGATAGCGGCGGCGCTGGAGCGGCTGTCGAATGCCGTCGAGAGAGACGACAAGGATGACGCAATGGCGATCATGAAGGCGCTCTACAAGCCCGCGATCAGCCATCGTGCCGAAGGCGGTCCCGCCGAAGTTCCGCAGAACGGTGCGGGTTCGGACACGGCCGCCCATTCGGCCGAATACAAGAACGGCAAGCCTGCGTTCGAACCCCTCGCGGGGAAGAGCGTGGTCGCAAAGGAGGCGAGGGGGGATCGCCCCGTCCAGGGCCTTCCGAAGGTGGTCCATTTCCCGGCCCGCCTTCCTCCCTCCGAACTCGAGGCGGCGAAATCCTGAGCCGTCAGGTTTCGCGGGCGCCGATCCCGGGAGAGATCGAACCCGCTTCGGATCCGGCCGGCCGATCCTCGCCGCATGCCAGGAAAGCCGCCACGATCGTTCCGTAGACGAAGAGCGCGTCGAGGATGTCGTGTCCGAACATGATCCCGACCGTTCCGCTGACGAGGTAGCTCGTCGAAAGCAGGAGCGAGAGTGCGAAGCCGAATTTCCGCAGGTCGCCGCCGGGTCTTCGCGCGAGCACGATGACGGGAACCACCAGGATGCCAAGCACTGCGACCACTCCGAATATCCCTGACATCACCCAGGCGTTCATCACGAAATTGTGGAAGTGCGTGTATCCACCGATCAACTCGTCGGCCGCGTCGGGTCCATGTCCCAGAAGCGGGCGTTCGAGGATGAGCCGGTAGCCGGTTTCCCAGACGCGCAGCCTCGTGCCGAGGGAATTGTCGAGATCCCCCTCGGCAAAAACCCGATCGTAGTCGGAAAGGAAGTTGTCGATCCTGGCTTCCGCCAGAGGATACGCCAGCACACCTATGACCAGGGCGAGTGCTCCGGCGATCGCCGCGCGCCGCGGTGAAAAGAGCCGCCGCATTTCCGCAGGATAGAGGAAAGCCAGCACGACCGGCGCGATGAGGATGATCGGCCACAGCGACCGCGTCCCGGACATCAGGATCGACCCCGCCGCCAGGACGGCCGCTACGAGACTGGCCAGTCCCACCGTTCCGCCGTTCCTGAGGGCGACGATGATGCAGCCTCCATAGATCACCGTGTTCACCAGCGCGAACGGACCTTGGTTGCCGGCCAGCCCCTCCGCCCTGACCGCTCCCATCCAGAAGACCTCGACTGCGGCGTAGATGAAGCCGGCGAAAGCGCCGATGACGAAGCCCGCCTCCAGAGCGGTCGCGATCGCCGCTCTCCTTGAAATCTCCAGCCTGGCGTAGATCAGCGGAAAGGCCAGGAACGGGACGTTCTGCACCAGCGGCCAGAGCGATTTCAGGTGGCTGTAGTGGATTAGGCTGGAGAAGGCCTCCACCAGGTAGAAGAAGGCGAACGCCATGGTGATCGCCCGCACGTCGCGGTCCTTCGTGAACGACAGGCGCCCGCGCATGGCGTGATACAGATTGGCATAGACCGCGCCGCCGACCAGGATGCTTATTCCGCTGCCGATGACACCACCGCCACCCATCACGGCGGCGGTGAACAGCTTGTTGTTCCGGTCGAGGGCTGGCGGCAGCGAAGGATTCATGAGGTGCTCAAACCGGTTCTTGTTGTCTGCCGGCTGTCTCGGCCGGCAGGAATGGACCAGATGCCGGTCCGGATCAGTTCATTTAGCGGGCAAGCCGCGCCGTGCATATCGGCTAATTCGCTCCGCCGTGTCGGCGACCGGTTGCCACCCGGTGGTAGCAAGCCGGGAAGGATCCACGATAAGGGGCTCGCTTAGCCTCCGCCAGAGACCTTCCTGCCCGCTCGCCCTGGCGATCAGGCGCAGCAGGGACGGTGAAACGCTGAAGACGCCAGGCCCGCGCCCGAGCCCCTTGCGAACCGCGGCGACGATCTCCGGCACCGTCAGCGGATTCAGGTCCGCGACCATGTAGACGCCCGGCGGGGCGAGGGGAGACCGGAGCACGTGCCGCGCTGCCTCGGCGAGGCTCTCCACGTCCACGAGAGAGCGTCGCGTGGTCAGACCCGATAAGGGCAGCGGCAGGGGGAGGGACGCCAACCGGGTGAGAACGCGGAAGCTGCCGCGAGACCCCGGACCGTAGACCGGCGCCGGTCGCAGGATGAAACACCGGTCCGCCGGCCCGAGCGCCGCCTGGACGCGCTTCTCGCCTTCGAGCTTCGATCGTCCGTAATCGTCCAATGGGGCTTCGGCGGACGATTCCGAGATCGATTCGCCGGAGGCCCCGTCGGAGACGGCGCGCACGGAGGAGAGCAGGACGAAACGGCCCGGCAGCACGTCTGCGGCCGCGCGGGCGAGCCGTCCGGGAAGCTCCACGTTGGGCTCGTGGCAGAGTTCATAGGCAAGGGCCCTGTTCTCTCCCGCGCAGTGAACGACGTGCGTGACACCGGCGAGCAGCGGCTTCCATCCGCTCGTGCCGCTGTCCGGGTCAGGAAGCCTGGCCGTTTCGGCATACTCCGCGCCGAGTTTCGCAGGCTCCCGGGAAACCGCCCGGATCCCGTAGCCGCAGGCCATGAGGGTTCGTCCGACGACGCCGCCGATGAACCCGCTCGCTCCAGTCAGCAACACCATCTCCGGCATGGCAGGCTCACCATCTCATGCTGACGGAACTCAGGGGGTCAGGCTCTCGTTCCCGGCGAATTCCCGCACGGCCCGGACGATCCGGTCGACAGATTCGGGCTCAAGGTAAGGGTGCATGGGAAGGCACAATATCCGCTGCGGCACGGCCTCGCTCACCGGCAGGCCGTCGGGCGCGGTCGGGAAATGCCGGTAGGCCTCCTGCGCATGCAACGGCTTGGGATAGTAGATGACGCTCGGAATGCCCCTTTCGGCGAGATGTGCCTTCAGGGCATCCCTGCGCCGGGTCTCGATGGCGAACTGCGCCCATGCCGAGCGTGTCCCCTCCGTCAGGTCGGGCACTCGGACCACGCCGGCAAGGCCATCGACATAATTCTTCGCGACGGTCTGGCGCGCGTCCATTTCTTCCTCGAGAATCTCGAGCTTCTCGATCAGGACGGCCGCCTGGATCGTGTCGAGCCGGGAGTTCAAGCCGACGCGTACGTTGTCGTACTGGGTCTTGCCCTTGCCGTGGAACGCCAGCGACCGAAGCACCTCGGCCAGTGCGTCGTCGTTCGTGAACATCGCCCCTCCGTCGCCGTAGCAGCCGAGAGGTTTCGCCGGATAGAAACTCGTGCCGGCAACATTCCCGTACGAACCGCATTTGCGCGAGCCGACGGTCCCGCCGATCGATTGCGCCGCGTCCTCAATGACCATGAGGCCTTCACGAGCGGCGATCGCCTCGATCGCCGCGTAGTCGGCCGCCCGGCCGAACAGGTCGACGGGTATGATCGCCCGGGGCCGGAGCCGGCCATGCTCCTTGATGAACCGGATCGCCGCTTCCAGGCTGTCGATCGAGATGTTGTAGTCGCTCGGGTTCACGTCGACGAAAACCGGTTCGGCGCCGGCTAGCGCCACCACTTCGGCGGTCGCGGCGAAAGTGAAGGAGGGAACGAAGACGGCGTCCCCCGCGCCGATGCCGGCCGCCATCAGCGGTATCAGCAGCGCGTCGGTGCCGTTGGCGCAGCCTATCGCATGCTTTGTCCCAATGTATTGCGCCATCCGCGCTTCGAATTCGGCGACTTCGGGACCGAAGATGTAGGCGCCGCTTTCGACAACCCGGTTGATCGCGCGGGGCAGTCTTTCCCCAAGGCGCTTCCGTTGGGCGGCGAGATCGATGAACTGCAAGAAGCACCTCCAGGGGTTTGGAAGGTAGGTCGACCCGCGGAAAACGAGAGACGGGTGGCCCATGTGTACACGTAGCGGCTGGAATGCGCACGGATGCGCTGCCGGTGAAGCACTCCGCGCGCGAGGGTCCCTCCTATTTCGCGGCCGTCGCGATGGCAAGCGCTCGATGCACCGGCAGTCCCTTCGCTTCCATGTGCCGCCTTCCTTAGGAATGCTCAGGCCTTGAAGGTGGATGGCGTCGCAAACCCGCGTTTATCGATTGCGTTCCTCGTGTCGACGACCAGTCGTGCATGGGCGGACAGCAGCGCGTAGTCGATGTCATCGTGATCCGTCGCGATCAGGATCGCGTCGAACCGTTCGATTTCAAGCGGCGTCAATCCGGTGGACACCCGGCCCGCCATTTCGGGGAACCTGCGCATGGTCGGAACGGTCTCCACCAGGGGATCGTGGAATTCGACGCTCGCGCCCCTCTGTTCAAGCAGCCGGATGATCTCGAAGGATGCGCTCTCCCGCACGTCGGACACGTTCTTCTTGTACGCGATGCCGACGACAAGGATGCGCGAGGAACCGAGCGATTTCTTCTGCATGCGGTCGAGCAGCCGTTCCAGCTTCGCGACCACGTAGAGCGGCATCGACGTGTTGATTTCGCCCGCCAGTTCGATGAAGCGCGTCCGAAGGCCGTATTCCTGCGATTTCCACGTCAGGTAGAACGGGTCGATCGGGATGCAATGTCCTCCCAGTCCCGGTCCGGGATAGAACGGCATGTAGCCGAACGGCTTCGTCGAGGCGGCATCGATCACCTCCCAGATGTCGATACCCATCGCGTCGTAGATGACCTTCAGTTCGTTGACGAGCGCGATGTTCACCGCCCGGAATATGTTCTCGGTGATCTTCACCGCTTCCGCGACGCGCGGAGCCGAGACCGCGACCACCTCGTTGAAGACCGCCTCGTAGAAGGTGGCGACGAGTTTCGACGCCGCCTCGCCGTCCCCCGACGTCACCTTGGGAATGACGGTGGTGGTGTATCTCTTGTTCCCCGGATCCTCTCGCTCGGGGGAAAACCCCAGAAAGAAGTCTTTCCCGCTGAGCAGCCCGGATTGCTCCAGGATCGGCCGGACGATCTCTTCGGTCGTACCGGGGTAGGTGGTGGATTCGAGCACCACGATCTGATCCGCCTTCAGGAAGCGCGCGATGGTACGTGCGGTGTTCTCCACGTACTGGAGATCGGGCTCACGATGCACGCCGAGCGGCGTCGGCACGCAGATGACGATGATGTCGCAAGAGGAGAGTTCCTCAAAGGCGGTCGTCGCGCGGAACGACCCCTCGGCGACGAGCCGCTCCAGTTCCCGCGGCTCGACGGCATCGATGTAGGATCGTCCCGCGCCGATCGCGTCTATCTTCGTTTTGTCGATGTCGAACCCGACCGTGGGAAAACGCGCGCGGGCGCAGGCGGCCGCGAGCGGCAGTCCGACATAGCCGAGCCCGATGATCCCGACCGTCGCGCCGCGAGACGATATTTTCGACGCAAGATCGTGCTGCGTCCCGATTGCTGGATGATCCATTCGTGTCTCACACGTGGCGGCATGGCCTCCCGGTCGGGCGGCGCATGCTTGTAGCGCAGCCGCGGCCCGGCGTTAAGCCGCGATCGGGCCGGCGTCATGCTCCATCGCTTTTCGCGATTGGCCGCCTTCGACAAAAGACGGTAGAGACGAAGATCGTGCACTATCATGGCGCGGACCGTGAGCCGGATCATACATGCTGAAGCGACTGTTCGACGCCTGCTGCGCTGCCATAGGGCTCGTCTTTGCCGGTCCCGTGATTGTCTGTCTGGCGCTCGCCATTCGCCGCGAGAGCGATGGCCCCGGCATCTTCGTCCAGGAGAGGGTCGGGCGAAATGGCAGGATTTTTCGCTGCTACAAGCTCAGAAGCATGTATGGCGGCGTGCCGAGCGTGCCGACCCATCAGGCGCTGGCTTCCCAGGTCACGCCGATCGGGCGCAGGCTCAGACGCTGGAAGCTCGACGAACTGCCGCAATTGTGGAACGTGCTGCGCGGCGACATGAGCCTGGTCGGGCCGCGCCCGTGTCTACCGACCCAGGCCGAACTCATCGAGGAGCGTCTCAAGCGCGGGGTCCTGTCGGTCCGCCCCGGAATCACCGGCCTCTCCCAGATCAACGGTATCGACATGTCGGATCCGGCGAGGCTTGCCGAAAAGGATGCTCAGTATGTGCGCGACCGCTCGCTCCTTCTCGATCTGCGGATATTGTTCCTAACGTTCTTCGGTAGAACCGGAACCGGGGTCAGGATCTAGGAAAGTCGCATCGAAGCGGAGTTCAGCGACCGCATGGAGCCTAGGCGGCTTCCAGTACCTCTTCGGCCGGGCCGAAGGCGACGAGCCTGCCGTGCTCGAGCCTAAGCGCCTTGTTGCATGTCTTTTTCAGTAGCGCATGATTGTGGCTT
>CATMOC010000103.1 GCA_950071955.1 uncultured Mesorhizobium sp.
AGGTCAGCATCTTCGTCAGGATCATTAACAATCTGCATGAGAGCCTCTAGCACTTCACTACCTTCATAATTTGCTAATGATAGGGCGGCATCGTCTCGGTCGATATCACCAGATGACTTAGCAAGTAGAATTCGTATTAGCGCTCTCGGTTGCTCCCTATCCATCTCGTAAATTCAAAGCATATGGGGAACACACATAAACCCAAACAGACAGCTTCTAGCGCTACCCCACTGCTGGCGGGCAATTTGTGCGCACCCCCAACCCGGTAACCAATTGATGGGTCTACTCAGTTAAAAGGAATCAGACGATGGGAGGCTCACCGGCCAGGGTCGGGCCTTTTTCGATATCCGAGGTAAACACTTCCAGGGACTGGGCCACTTCGCTGACTTCCTCGAAGCGGGCAATGTGGTAGAGGGCTTCACCTTCATTCACCAGCGGCAGGTTGTTGCGGCCCACCAGGATGCCGGCGGCGGGGGCGTGGATGGAGACATCATCGCCACCGAAGGGGCTGGAGATTCGACCGATGAGATCGCCTTTCTTGATCCAGGCACCCAGTGCCACCAGGGACAGGAAGACGCCGTCGCGCTCGGCACGCACCCAGCTGGAGGAGCGGGCGATGTAGGGCTCGGCGGGGGGTTTGGTCCGGCGGATGCCGGTCATGCCCAGGTGCTGCATGATGTTGAGCACGCCTTTCACCCCGGCACGAATGCTGGCCTCATCAAAGCGCAGGGCTTCACCGGCCTCGTAGGTGATAACAGGGATGCCCTGGGCTTCGGCCACTTCACGCAGGGTGCCCTCACCCAATACCGAGTTGATCACCACCGGCACGCCGAACGCGGCGGCCATGGCGGCGACGTACGTGAGGGCGGCGGCATCCAGCACCTTCTTGGCGCCGTAGGCCTTGGAGAGGCCGGACATGTGATAGATGAACTGGCGTGCCATGGGGCGCGTCGCACTCCGTCGGATAAGAGGGAAAGGCTGAAATTGTGCGCGCTATGTAGGCGAAACCGCCGCGCGGGGCAATGCCGACGGACTGCCATGCGCGACACGCACTGTACATTGGCGCGGACAAGGACTATCAGGCGCGCAAGATTGTCCGCGACGGATTTCGCCGCGCGCAGGCGGGGTCCGTTCGTCGGACGCCGCTCCATGGGCCACATACCCCGAAAGTAGATCATGTCCGATTTCGAAGGCGTCGTCCCGACGCTCGCCGCCGCGTTGCAGGAACGCGGCTACACGACGCTCACCCCGGTGCAGGAAGCCATGCTTTCGCCCGAGATGAAGGACGCCGACGCGCTGGTCTCGGCCCGCACGGGCTCCGGCAAGACAGTCGCCTTCGGGCTGGCGCTGGCGCCGACGCTGCTTGGAGACGCCGCGCGCTTCGGCGATCCCGGCGCGCCGCTCGGCCTCGTGATCGCGCCGACGCGCGAGCTCGCCATGCAGGTCAAGCGCGAACTCGAGTGGCTCTATGCCGGGGCGGGCGCGCAGATCGCCTCCTGCGTCGGCGGCATGGACATGCGCTCGGAGCGCCGCACGCTGGAACGTGGCGCCCATATCGTGGTCGGCACGCCGGGCCGCCTGCGCGACCACATCACGCGCCACGCGCTGGACCTTAGCGAACTGCGCGCGGCGGTGCTGGACGAGGCCGACGAGATGCTGGACCTCGGCTTTCGCGAGGACCTGGAGTTCATCCTCCAGGCCGCGCCTGAGGAACGCCGCACGCTGATGTTTTCGGCGACTGTGTCGAGGCCGATCGCCACGCTGGCGGAAAACTACCAGCGCAATGCCATCCGCATCGCCACCGAGAGCGCGCGCGAGCAGCATGCAGACATCGAGTATCGCATCCATCCCGTGGCCGTGCACGACCGCGACAACGCCATCGTCAACGTGCTGCGCTTCCACGAGGCGCGCAACGCGCTGGTGTTCTGCAACACGCGCGCGGCGGTGAACCACCTGACGGCGCGGCTCAACAACCGCGGCTTCCCGGTGGTGGCGCTGTCGGGGGAACTGAGCCAGAGCGAGCGCACCCATGCGCTGCAGGCCATGCGCGACGGCCGCGCGAAGGTGTGCATCGCCACCGACGTCGCCGCGCGCGGCATCGACCTTCCGAACCTCGACCTCGTCGTCCATGCCGATCTGCCGACCAATCCCGACACGCTGCTGCACCGTTCGGGGCGTACCGGCCGGGCAGGACGCAAGGGCGTCTCGGCGCTGATCGTGCCGCTGCCGGCGCGCCGGCGCATCGAGCGCACCCTGATGACGGCCAACATCACACCGGTCTGGGTCGCGGCGCCCAACGCCGACGACGTGGCGGCGCGCGACGAGGAGCGGCTTCTGGCAGACAGTGCTCTGGTGGAACCCACGAACGAGGACGAGGCGCAGGCGGTCGAGAAACTGCTTGGGCAGCATGCGCCGGGCCAGGTCGCCACCGCGTTCCTGCGCCTGTGGCGCGCCGGACGTTCGGCGCCCGAGGAACTGGCCGACGTGCCGGTCGACCCGAAGGCGCGCGTGCGGCGCGACCACGACCAGCCCGCGTTCGGAGACGCTCCGCGTCCGCGCGACCGCGACATCGGCCCGACGGTGTGGTTCTCGCTCTCGGTCGGCCGCCGCCGCAACGCCGAGCCGCGCTGGCTGATCCCGCTGATGTGCCGCACCGGCGCGATCACCAAGGCCGAGATCGGCGCGATCCGGATGCAGCCCGAGGAGACCTTCGTCGAGATCGCGGCGAGCCATGCCGACGCGCTGATGCAGGCTGTCGGCCCCAAGGGCAGGCTGCAGAACGACACCCGCCTGACCAGGCTCGACGGCATGCCCGACCTGTCGCCGCGCAAGGCCTGGGGCAAGGGCGACCGGCAGGACCGTCCGCCGAGGACCGACGAGCGCCCGCGCCGGGAGCGGAGCGAGTGGAAGGAGAGGCCAGCGCGCGACGAGCGGCAGGCACGAACGGGCGCACGCGAAGACGCCGCCCCACGGCCCGACTGGAAGAAGCAGAAGGACCGCCCTGCCCGCACGGATCGGCCCGAGCGGCCCGCGCCCGCTCCAAGCCTCGACGAGGCGCCGCCCGCGCGCACGGACGACGCTGCGCCGTTCCGCAAGGGGCCGAAGAAGAAGCCGTCCAAGGACAAGGGCAAGCCCGATTTCGCGCGCAAGGCCGAGAAGCGGGCGAAGCGGAAGCCTTCGGGCAGCTGATCCGCACCCGCAGAACTGACCGCGCGCGGACTTTGAAAGCCGCTCTCGGAAATTTCGCGGTGCGCCCCTTGCCCCGATGACGCGGATGGTCCCGAATGGTGTCCGGCGCCTCAAAGAGGAGAAAGACAAAATGTCGACCGCACTGATCGTCGGAGTGGGTGACGGCCTGTCGGCCTCGCTCGCGCGCAAGCTCGCCGCGCGGGGCATGAAGCTGGTGCTGGCCGCCCGCAAGGTGGACAAGCTCGAGCCGCTGGCGGCCGAGACCAACGGCGTGACGGTTTCCTGCGACGCGGCGAACGTCGGGGATGTCGAGGCGCTGTTCGGGCGGGTTGATGAGATGGGCGGCGACCTGGAGGTCGCAATCTACAATCCCTCCTACAGGGTGCGCGGCCCCTTCGTCGACATCGACCCAGGCGAGGTCCAGAAGGCGCTGCAGGTAACCGCTTACGGTGCCTTCCTGGTGGCGCAGCAAGCGGCAAGGCGCATGCTGCCGCGCGGCAAGGGCGCAATCCTGTTCACCGGCGCCTCGGCCGGCGTGAAGGGCTATCCGCAGTCGGCGTCCTTCGCCATGGGCAAGTTCGCGCTGCGCGGCCTCGCCCAGTCAATGGCGCGCGAACTGCATCCGAAGGGCATCCATGTCGGTCACGTGGTCATCGACGGCGCGATCCGAAATCCCGGCCGCACCGAGCCGGCCGACAAGCCCGATTCCATGCTGGACCCGGATGCGATCGCAGAGACCTTTATGCACCTGATCGACCAGGACCGCAGTGCGTGGTCCTGGGAGATCGAGGTGCGGCCCTGGGTGGAGACGTTCTGACCGGCCCTGCCCCTATTGCAGGCCGGCCGCGTCCACGATGCCCTGCGTGCAGCCGGTATCGTCGGTCGGCGCGGCGGCGAAGATGAGGTCGGAGAGATTTGCCTCGTCGTCGATCTCACCCGAGAGGCCGATCGTGATTTCGCCGATCAGGCGGCGCCCGTTCGACGGGTCGGTGACGCAGCTGACCCGGACGCGCGATCCGGCACCCGGACCGAACGATGCGTCGAAGGCCTCGCGGATCTGAACGGCCGTCAGCGTTGCGCCGACGTTCTCGGCAAAAAGCTCCCGCGCGGCCGAGGCGTTGAGATCGCTCATGATGGCGAGCGAGTCGGCGAAGTATTCTTCCATCGTGTCGCCGTAGCAGGTGCCGTGCTTGACCCATTCGTGACGTTCCAGGAGCGAAGCCGTGCCCGGCATGACCTTGTCCAGTTCCGAGCGGGTGTCGCCGTCGACCGTCACTTCCGGCAGGGCCTCCCAACGGCCCGCCTTGTCGTCGGCTGCCACATCCGGGGCCACCTGACAGTAGACATTGCTGCGCGGCTGCGGCCAGAGCCCGTGCAGGGAGAAGTTGCTGGCGTCGAAGCGGTCCTGCGTTTGCGTCGTGCATTCGGTCTTGTCCGGACGCGTCTCGCAGAAGCCGGGCTGCCAGCTGGCGGCGAGCACGAAGTCGACGCGCTGCGGCTGTCCTCCGCCGCCATTGTCAGGTGGGGTCGGAGACGATGCCGCGGCAACGGCATGGACACCGCACCCGGCCGCGACCCAGCGCCGGTCCGGTTCCGCGCCCGGGACACGGATCAGGTAATGGCTTGGGGATTCCTTGTTGCCCGCGAGCATGTCGTAGGCGTGCCGGACTTCGGTTGTCACACCGCCCGGATTGGCGCCGGTGCGGATCGACTGCGTGGCGGCGCATTCCTGCTCGGCGATGAACCAGCCTTCGAGCCGAACCTCGGCTCTGGCAGCTGACGGGAAAAGAACGATCAGGACGGCAAAGGCCTGGAGCCCGAACGCGCGCATGGCGGTCTCCCTCGGGATGTTTCGAGTGGCTTCACCCTAGACCATGACCGATTCGCGATATGTGACGCGCCACACAGTCCCGGCCAGGACGTCCGCGCGTCGCAGCGGCCCTCGCTCAGGCCCCCATGGTCTGGCTTCTGTGTGCCCAGCCGGTCATGCGCATCTCGATCCACGCCATGATGGCGTACATGACGATGCCCTCGATCGCCAGCATGACCAGGCCGGCAAAGACCAGCGGCACGTTGAACTGCGACTGCGCGCCGAGCATCATGTGGCCGAGGCCGGAATTGGCCGCCACCGTCTCGGAGATGACCGAGCCGACGAAGGCCAGTGTGATGGCGATCTTCAGCGAACCGAAGAAATACGGCATCGAGCGCGGGATGCCGACCTTGAGCATGATGTCCATCTTCCTGGCGCCCAAGGCCCTGAGCACGTCCTCCATCTCCGGCTCGATGGTGGCGAGGCCGGTGGCGACGTTCACCACGATCGGAAAGAAGGCGATCAGGAAGGCGGTCAGTACGGCCGGGATCGTGCCGATGCCGAACCAGATGACCAGCACAGGGACGAGCGCGACCTTGGGGATGGCGTTGAAGCCGACCATCAGCGGATAGAGCCCCGCATAGATGAAGCGCGACCAGCCCACCAGGATGCCGAGCGCCAGCCCGCCCACGACGGCGAGCACGAAGCCGGCCAGGGTCGTGTAGAGGGTCTGGAGCGAGTTCTTCCAGATCGCCGACCAGTACTGCACGATGGCGCCGGCGATCACCGTCGGTGCCGGCAGGATGTATTGCGGTATGTCGAAGGCCCGCACCGCCGCTTCCCATACGACGAAGAGCGTCGCCGTATAGAGCCACGGAGCAGCCTTCACCCAGTCGATGCCTGCGCGGGGGGTGCTCATGCAGCCTTCCTCGCATCTGCGATGGAGCCGCGCAGTTCGTGCACCACGTCGTTGAACTCCTTCTCATACATGATTTCGAGATCGCGTGGCCGCGCGAACGGCACCTTGCGTTCCTCGATGACGCGGCCGGGCCGCGCGCTCATGACGAAGATGCGGTCGGCGAGGAAGACCGCCTCGCGCAGATCGTGCGTGACCAGCACGATCGTGACGCCCTGCGCGGCATGCAGGTCACGGATGACGCACCACAGTTCCTCGCGGGTGAAGGAATCAAGCGCCCCGAAGGGTTCGTCGAGCATCAGCAGGTCGGGCTCGTGGATCAGCGCCCGGCAGAGGTTTGCCCGCTGTTGCATGCCGCCCGAGAGCTGCCAGGGGAATTTCTGCCCGAAACCCTTGAGGCCCACCGTTTCCAGCAGCGCCTCCGCCTTGGCGACGTATTCCGCCTTGTGGGCGCGCAGCCTGCCGCGATGGCGCTGCACCACCTCAAGCGGCAGCAGGATGTTGTCCAGCGTCGTTCGCCACGGCAGCATGGTCGGGTTCTGGAAGGCCATGCCGACGATGGAGACCGGCTTGGTGACCCGCTCGCCGGCCACGACGACGGAGCCGCCCTGCGGGATATATAGGCCGGTCACGAGCTTCATGAGCGTGGACTTGCCGCAGCCGGACGGACCGACCACCGCGGCAAACTCACCCTTGGCGACCGACAGTGTCAGGTCCTGCACGGCGAGCAGCCCTTCCGGGCCGCCATAGCGCATGTCGACGTGCTCGATCGTGACGAGCGGTTGCATCCCCGAGCCCCCGCTGTCGGATCAGGGGAGCATCCGCTCCTCCTTGGGCGGCAGATAGCTCGCGTCGAAGACGTCGGCGGCCCTCACGTTGCCCTTCAGGCCCATGGAGACCTTCAGGAGCTCGATCGACTTGGCGAGCTTCTCCTCGTCGATGCCGCCGAACCCGTTCTCGGCGACCCACGGCGTGTTGATGTTCATCGAATTCGCCATTTCCAGCCGCTCGATTTCAATCTCCTTGGTCAGGATCTCGTTGCGCGACATGACCGCGTCGACACCCGCCGCGGGATCTGAGACGGCATCGGCGAAGCCCTTCGCCAGCGCCTTCAGGAAGCCTTTGACCGCATCGGGATTGGCTGCGGCGAAATCCTCGTTGACCATGATCGCGTTGCCGTAGAGGTCGAGCCCGTGATCGGCCATCAGAATGGTGACGATGTCGTCTTCTGGGATGCCCTGCGCCTTGAGGTTGAGCACGCTCGAGAAGGCGAAGCCGAAGATCGCGTCCACTGCCCCCTGCGCCAGCATGGGCTCGCGGACCGGGAAGCCGACGTTTTCGATCGTGATGTTGGAGGTATCTATGTCGGCGACCTCGACGAAGACCGGCCATTGTCCGAAGGCCGCATCCGGCGGCGGCGCGCCGAGCTTCTTGCCTTCCAGCGACTTCGGATCCTCGGTGATGCCTTGAGCCTTGCGTCCGATGACGGCGAAGGGCGGCTTGTCGTAGACCATCATCACGGCCTCGACCTTCTGCGAGGGATCCTCGTCGAGGAACTTGATCAGCGCGTTGATGTCGCCAAATCCCATATCGTAGGCGCCGGTGGCGACCCGCGGGATGGACTCGCGCGAACCCGCGCCGGTGTCGATCGTGACGTTCAGGCCCTCAGCCTCGAAATAGCCCTTGTCGATCGCGAGCAGGAACCCCGCCGCCGGCCCCTCGAACTTCCAGTCCAGCGTGAACTTTACGTCGGTCTGCGCCTGGGCGGCGTGCATGCCGGCGGCGCTGAGCGCGGCGGCGGACAGGATGGTCGCGGTGGCAAGCGAGAAAACGCGTCTGGTGAGGAACATCGGCACACTCCGAAGGGATTGACTTCGGTGTCAATGAAACATCGCAGAACCATCTTGGCAAGTGGCGTTCTGCCCAAGGTTTTTGCACGACGGCCAAGTGAACAATCGGTGAGCATTCGGGCGTCACGCGCCGACGGCGGGAAGCCTGGCGTCACATCGTCGTTCGGCCCGAGGACCCCATAGGCGGCAGACTGTTGTAATCGCGTCCGCAAATCCGTAGGCAAGGGGGGATTCACGAAAGGACACGATATGGCGCGTACACCAAACTACGACTTCGAACGGAAGGAACGCGAGCGCCAGAAGGCGGCGAAGAAGGCCGAGAAGCTGGCCGCGAAGGCTGCTGCCAAGGAACGCGACAAAGCCGAGGCGGAAACAGAATCCACCTCGACGGAAGACAAGTAGGACGCGGGAAAGACCAGCCGGCCAGTTGGCCGGCCGGGGTCCGTCAGCCCGGAACCTTGTCGCTCAACAGGAGATCCGCCTCGCGCGCCGCCGCGACGAAAGCGCGCCGGGCCGTCATGGCCGGCTTG
Source organism: uncultured Mesorhizobium sp. (assembly GCA_950071955.1). Taxonomy (GTDB): domain Bacteria; phylum Pseudomonadota; class Alphaproteobacteria; order Rhizobiales; family Rhizobiaceae; genus Aquibium; species Aquibium pacificus. Next base: position 8,296 of record CATMOC010000103.1, read on the forward strand.
CCGCTCGAGACCGCATCGTGGCAAGCCTGGAGCGCGGCGCGGTGCTTCGCGCTTCTCTTTCCCTGCCAGTTGTTAAGGAGGAAGTCGGAGGCTTCGCGCGGTGACGAGAGAACCTTGCTGTCGCCCTCGTTGCCCGCCTTGACGGTCACCGGTACTTCGAAATGATTTTTTTGCATGGCCGCTCATAGACCATCGGGATGGCGAAAGCGAGGCTCATGACGCCTCACCTGCCACGACGACGCCGCAATCGCCGCTTTCGTCCCGGCAGTCGCCCTGGGATCCAGTTGACGCAGCCGTGTTCCTGACGAATTGTCCCCGTCAGGGGGACCCCATGCCTTTCGATAAAGAAGCCGAAATTTCCGCACCGTCAGGCGCGCAGCTGAATCTTTACGGCAAGCGCCCGAATGGCCCCCTCCGCGCCGTCGTGCAGGTCAACCACGGGCTCGCCGAACACGCCGCCCGCTACGGCCGCTTCGCCGACCATCTGGCGGACCACGGCATCGCGACCTTCGCACACGATCATCGAGGACACGGCGCGACGCGCGCGCCCGACGCTCCGCCGCGTATGTTTTCGCGCGACGGGAACGGCGCGAAGAAGGTGGTGGCGGACGTGCTGGCGGTGCACGACCACATCGCCGACGAGATGCCGGGGGTTCCGGTGATCGTGTTCGGCCATTCGATGGGCGGGCTGATCGCGCTGAATTTCCTGCTCGAGCATTCCGACCGCGTCGCCGCCGCGGCGATCTGGAACGCCAATTTTTCGGCGGGAATCGCCGGCCGGGCGGCGCAGGCGATCCTCGCCTGGGAAAGATTTCGACTGGGTTCCGACGTCCCCTCCCGCATCCTGCCGAAGCTGACCTTCCAGGCCTGGGCGAAGGGGATCCCCGACCGGCGGACCGAGTTCGACTGGCTGTCGCGCGATCCGGCCGAGGTGGACAAATACGTCGCCGACCCGCTCTGCGGCTGGGACGCGTCGATTTCGATGTGGCGCGACGTGTTCGATCTCATCTTCGCCGGCGCCGACGACGCGAACCCCTTCGGGGCGGATGCCGAGCTCGTAAGCGCCGCTGCCCGGATGATCGACACGAAGCGCCACTTCCGTGCCATCCGCAAGACGCGCGATTGCGGTGTCGCTCGCCACCACATCGGCATTCAGAAAGTTCATGCCAGGGCTGCCGACAAAGCCGGCCACGAACCGCGACGCCGGCTGCAGGTAAACTTCCATC
>CATMOC010000104.1 GCA_950071955.1 uncultured Mesorhizobium sp.
CCACCGTGATCTCGAAGGCCTGACCGATAAAGCGCATGTCCAGGCTGTGGCTGTAGTGCAATTCGGCCCCGATGCCAAGATCCCGGAACGAGGCGGTCACCCGGTCCTTGAGTTCGCCAAACAGCCCGCCCACCAGTTCCGCCGCGCCCTCGCCCAAGGGTATCCGCCGGGTCAGGGTTTCATATTGCAGATAGTCGGAGGCGAGCAGGCCATAGGCCGACAGCACGCCGGCGAATGGATGAATGAACACCCGCGTGATGCCGAGCGCGTCGGCCACCAGGCAGGCGTGCTGGCCGCCGGCGCCGCCGAAGCAGTTCAGGAGATACTCCGTCACGTCGTAGCCGCGCTGGACGGAGATCTTCTTGATGGCGTTGGCCATGTTCTCCACCGCGATGGTGATGAAGCCCTCGGCGACCGCTTCCGGCGAGCGGCCGTCGCCGATCGCCCGCGCCATCTCCTCGAACTTCTTGCGCACCACCTCGCGGTCGAGCGGCTGGTCCTGGTTGGGACCGAAGATCGCCGGGAAGAACTCCGGCTGCAGCTTGCCCAGCATCACGTTGGCGTCGGTGACGGCAAGAGGTCCGCCGCGGCGGTAGCAGGCGGGTCCGGGGTTGGCGCCCGCCGAATCGGGGCCGGCCTGGAACCGGCCGTCTTCGTAATGCAGCACCGATCCGCCGCCGGCCGCCACCGTGTGGATGCGCATCATCGGGGCGCGGACGCGCACACCGGCGACCTCCGTGTCGAAGGCGCGCTCGTACTCGCCGTCATAGTGGGCGACGTCGGTCGAAGTGCCGCCCATGTCGAAGCCGATCACCTGCTCGAAGCCGGCAAGCCGCGCCGTCTCGACCATGCCGACCACGCCGCCCGCCGGTCCGGAGAGCAGCGCGTCCTTGCCCTGGAAGAGGTCGGCGGCGGTCAGCCCGCCGGAGGACATCATGAACATGAGGTTGGGTGAACCGCTGTTTCCCTCCCCCTCAGGGGTGGAGGAACGTGAAGGCTCCGCCCCCAGTTCCGCCGCCACCCGGTTCACATACCGCGACAGGATCGGCGAGAGGTAGGCGTCGACCACCGTCGTGTCTCCGCGCCCCACCAGCTTGATCAGCGGCGAGATCTGGTGGCTGACGGATATCTGGGTGAAGCCGGCATGGTGGCAGAGGCTCGCCGCCATCAGCTCGTGGTCCGGGTAGATCCATGAGTGCATGAAGACGACGGCGACCGCCTCGATGCCGTCAGCGCGGGCCTGCTCGATGAGCGGCCTGACGTCGTCGAGCTTCGGCATGGTCTCGACCGACCCGTCGGCGCGCACGCGCTCCTCGACCTCGATCACCCGGTCGTACAGCTGCTCGGGGAGGATAATCTCCTTTGCGAAGATGTCGGGCCGCGCCTGGTAGGCGATCTTCAACGCATCGCGAAACCCCTTGGTGATAAGGAGCAGGACCCGGTCGCCCTTGCGCTCGAGCAGCGCGTTGGTCGCCACCGTGGTGCCCATCTTCACGTCGCCGATGCGGTGCGAAGGGACGGGCTCGCCGGGCTCAACGCCAAGCAGGTCGCGGATTCCCTGCACGGCCGCGTCGCGATAGGCTTCGGGGTTCTCCGAAAGCAGCTTGCGGGGGTGGAGGTTGCCTTCCGGATCGCGGCCGATGATGTCGGTGAAAGTGCCGCCGCGGTCGACCCAGAAATCCCATTTCCCGTCCATAGGCCGTTCCCCCGCGATCATGGTTGGAGATTTCCCGTGTCCGGGCTATAAGTCAATCAAGTGCAAATCGTCAACATTTTATCGACGTTTCGTCGACGAAGGGAGAGCGTATGTCGAGCGGAAAAAAGGCCCTGGGACCGGTCGTTTCGGCGGCGCACTTGGCCGACGGCGCCATGCCGTCGCTGTCGGAGATGGAGTTCGCGATGACCATCCTCAACAACGCCTTCCAACGATGGATGGTGCGCTGCATGGGCGCTGCCGGCGTCTCAGGTCTCGGACCGCTCGACGTCCAGATCCTGCATTCGACCAACCATCGCGGCCGGGAGAAGACGCTCTCGGACCTCTGCATGATGCTCAACATAGAGGACACGCACGTGGTCTCCTACGCCCTGAAGAAGCTCGAAGGCGCGGGGCTGCTAGAGACTGGCCGGCGCGGGAAGGAAAAAACCGTCAAGGTCACGAAGGAAGGGGCGGAGGCTTGCGCGCGGTACCGGGAGGTCCGCGAGGCGCTGCTCGTCGGCAGCGTCGAGGGCCTCCGCTTCGAGGACGAGGAAATCAGCCGGATCGCGGCGCTGATGCGCACGCTCTCGGGCCAATACGATCAGGCGTCGCGAAGCGCTGCGAGCATGTGAAGGCAGGGCCAGCCGCCGACCGTCGCTGACTTATTGTTACCGTGCGCAGATCTATTTGACGAAACCTGCCTGGGGGGCAGGGCATTCCTTGTCCGACGGCGCGCTATCTCGTGCGCCTCTTCAAGGAGAGAACCGACATGAAGAAGATCATCCTCGCTTCCGTCTCGTCCATCGCGTTGCTGGGTCTCGCAGCGTGCAGCGATACCGACACGACGACCACCGAAAGCATCCAGACCGAGCAGTCCGAGCCCGCAACCCCGGATACCGCGGTGGTTCCGGAAACCGAAACCGCCCCGACCGACGATACCACGACGCAGAGCATCCAGGGCGAAAGCGATGCCGACGTGATCATCGTGCCGGACGACGATGCGGCTGCGACGGACGTGCCGACCGATGACACGACCACGCAGAGCATCGATCCCGATGCCAATGCGGAAGAGGGTGAGCAGGCTCCTGCGGCCCAGTAATCCGTTTCGATCAGCAACGACTGAAGAAAGCCGGTTTCGACCGGCTTTTTTCATGCCGGACGGGGAGGGGTGCGACGCGCGATCGATAGGCGCTCGAACGCGATCTGGGGTCTCGCAATCTTCGGAGAACCGAACTAGACAGAAATCATGTCTATCTGGGCTCGCATCGGCGAACTGGCGTCGCGCATCTCCGCAGGGGCCGTCTCGGGAATAGCCGAGATCATCGAGTCCGTGCGCACGACGTTTGCCGGCGACCCAGAGCTTCGGCGCAAGGTCGCCTTCTCCATCGCGATGATCGCCCTTTCGGCCAAGATGGCGAAGGCGGACGGCATCGTGACGCAGGAAGAGGTCCGCGCCTTCCAGGAAATCTTCTCCATGCCGCCCGAGCAGGAGCGCAACGTAACGCGTCTCTACCGGCTCGCGATGAGCGACACGGCCGGCTACGAAGCCTATGCGGAGAGGCTGGCCAATCTATGCGGGTCGGGCCAGCGCGACTGCCAGATGCTGGAGGATATCCTCGACGGGCTTTTCCATATCGCGAAGGCCGACGGGCTCATCCACGAGAAGGAGGTCGAATTCCTGCGCCGGATCGCCGACATCTTCAACATCAGCGACAGTCATTTCCGGGCGATTTTGGCGCGACATGCGGTGTTGGAGGATTCCGATCCCTACGCGATCCTCGGGATCGAACGGGGAACCAGCTTCGAGAAGGTGAAGCGGCGGTATCGCGAACTCGTCGCCGAGCATCACCCGGACAAGCTCGTCTCGCGAGGCGTTCCGGAAGAATTCGTCGCCATCGCCAACGACCGCATCGCCGCCATCAACACTGCCTACGAGACGATCGAACGCGGTCGCGTGCCGGCATGAGCGGTTTCGCCGCCGATCACCCCGGCGCGGACATTCGAGTCTCACCCAATTTCGGCCCGAGGGCGGGTGGCATCGGGCCCGACATGATCGTCCTGCACTATACCGGCATGGAAAGCGGCCCCGGTGCCGAGGCATGGCTGTGCAATCCAGAAAGCGAGGTCTCCTCTCACTATCTCGTCCACGAGGACGGACGCATCGTCCAGATGGTCCGCGAAACCGACCGCGCCTGGCATGCGGGCAAGAGTTCATGGAAGGGCGAGAGAGACATCAATTCGCGCTCGGTCGGCATCGAGATCGTCAATCCCGGGCATTTCCTCGGCTATCCCGATTTTCCGGAGGCGCAGATCGCGGCGGTGATCGACCTCTGCCGCGGCATCATGGAGCGACACCCAATACCGCCGGAACGGGTGCTCGCTCATTCGGACGTGGCGCCCGGCCGCAAGATCGATCCGGGAGAGAGATTTCCCTGGACGAATCTGGCCGATGCGGGAGTAGGCGTTCGCCCGCCTGAGCCCCCGCCGGTCTCCGGGCCGTATCTCGCCTGGGGCGCGAGCGGCGAGGCGGTCGAGAGGCTGCAGTCGATGCTTGGCCTCTACGGCTATGACGTCGAGATCACCGGAGTTTTCGACCGGACGACGCACGTCGCGGTCGAGGCGTTCCAGCGCCATTTCCGGTCGACTCGCGCCGACGGGATCGCCGATGCCGCGACCTGTGCCGTGCTGCACGAGCTGGTTTGCGCCAGGCAGGCTGACGCGACGGAAACTCGCGTCGTTTCAAGGACTTGATGTAACGAGCGTTCACGAAAGTTGAACGCCTCGGCCATGTTTGCCGCTCATTCCCCTTTCATCAGCCCGACCGTTCGCGATCGGACGAAGCCTCGGCATTGTCCGGTCCAATCGGAAAACACGCCCGGTGCGGCCGGGCGAAAGAAGAGAAAAGGCCCGAATGAACAGAAATCTGGTACTCGCCGCGGCGTTTGCGTGCGGCGTGACGAACTCCGTCGCGATTGCGCAGGAAGCGCCGGTACAATTCGACCGGACCGAACTGGCCGAGGCCTTCGCATCGCTGAAGGAAAGCGGCGGAGAAGACAACGGCGGAGATGCCGAGGCGCCGGCTCCGGCCGTCGACAACATGACGACCGCTTCCATCGATCGCGGCCGGCCAGCGCTGGTGGCTGTGGCGCGCGAAGCCGCTACTTCGGAGGCAGTTGTCGCCGGCAGCGCGAAGACGGACGTCAAGGTCGTCAAGAACCAGTATTCGACGATCATTTCCAGCTATGCGTCGGCCTATGGCGTGCCCGTGGCGCTGGCGACTGCGGTGGTCGGTGTTGAGAGCAACTTCCGGCCGGACGTCCGCGGCAGTGCCGGGGAGATCGGCCTGATGCAGATCAAGCCGACGACGGCGAGGATGATGGGCTATACCGGCTCCGCGAAGGGTCTCTACGATCCCGACACCAACATACGGTACGGCATGAAATACCTGGCCAAGGCGCATCAGCTCGGCGGCGGAGACACCTGCGGGACGATCCTGCGCTACAATGCCGGCCATGGCGCCAAGCGGATGAACCGCGTATCCGCGGCCTACTGTGCCAAGGTGAAGCGCCAGATCGGCGGCTGAGGGGGAGGGCGGCGGCTGTCGTCAACCGCTGCCGCCGCTGCCGTTTGTCCGGGTCGGGCTTGCGTTTTCCCTCCCGAACGACTTTATGCAGTCTGCCAGCTGGCCGGGCGGCCGCACGCGCGAATGCCGAAAGGCCGCGCGTGAGGAAAGTCCGGGCTCCATGGAAACACGGTGCCGGTTAATTGCCGGCGGGGGAAACCCCAGGGAAAGCGCCACAGAAAGCAGACCGCCCCGCCTGCAAGCCGGCCTATCGGAGCAGCCGCTCTGGTAAACGGGCCGGTTTGCCGGCGGGGCAAGGGTGAAAGGGTGGGGTAAGAGCCCACCGCGCGCCTGGCAACAGGGGCGGCACGGCAAGCCCCACCGGGAGCAAGACCGAATAGGGACGGCGAGGGAGTTCGCTCCCGGGCAGTTTCCGGCCCAGCCGTCCGGGTAGGTTGCACGAGGCGGGCAGCAATGTCCGTCCCAGATGAATGGCCGCCACGTTCCGGCGCAGCGATGCGGCGGGGCCATACAGAACCCGGCTTACAGGCCGGCTGGCACCTTTTCGTGGACATCGTCGAGACTGCGACGCGGCGCAAGGGCGGTCTTTGCGGGGCGTCCGCGCGCGCCACATTCCTCGCTGCGAACCCAATGTGGGTTTCGTCATCGGCCCGGCACAGAAACGCAGCGCAACCATGTCATCCGAACTGGCGGTCGAGGTGGATGGGGCGGTCGCTGCCGGAGAGTATTCCTCCGATAGCGACGTCGCCGTCCAACGCGCAAATGTCGCGGTAGGTGGGTCGACCTCGTAGCCAAAACAGCCGACCGGCCCCCTGCCAACGCACGCGAAGCCCGCCATTGCTCGGCTCGCAATTCGGCAATCGCACGGATATCCTTGGACGAACTTCGTTAACCCCCACCCCCTAAGCTCCCCGGGCGGCCTCATCTCTCGTTTTTAGGGCCGCACGGGAGTAAGTATGTCTGGCCCGACGGTTACCTTGCCGATGCTGGAGTCCTATCTGGCGGAGACACACAAGCGCCTCATCTTCCCGCACGCGCTTGAGGTGCTCTACGGCCAGCAAATGGAGACCTATCGCCAGAAGGTGATGGCCAAGGGTCTTCTCCCGGCGGTCATCATCTACAACGCGTTCCTGGTGGCCGATCTACTGCTGCTTCCCGAGACCGCCCTGCTGGCCGTGGGAATTCATCTTGCCTTGGTCACGCCCATCATCCTGATCGTCACCTTCCTCTACTCCAAGGTCAGGCGCCAGTGGCTGCGCGAACTGACGACCACAGTGATACCATTCATGATGGTCGCCCAGATCATGTTCATCTACGCACGGAACGAAGGCGCGGCGGCGGACCAGTACCAGTACCTGGCGGTCATGATCGTGATCTACATGAACGTGAATCAGCGCTTCGGATTCCGCCTTGCGGTCGCATCGACGCTACTGCTGATGGCTACGTATCTGGCCATCCTGTTGCCGGGCCATTCGCCTTTCGAGGTCAAGTTCACGGGCTCCTGCCTGATGGCGGCAGCGGCCTATCTCAGCCTCATGGCCAACCGGCGCATGGAACAGGACGTCCGATACAATTTTCTCCGACGATTGCGCGACCAGCTACGGCGTGAAGGCGCGGAGGAAGTGGCCAAGCGGGACGCGCTGACCGGTCTCGCAAACCGTCGCAAGGTCGATGAGGTGGTCGAAACCCTCTGGGCTGCGGATCGGCAACAGGACTCGCTCGTCGCGGTGGTGATGGCCGACATCGACTATTTCAAACCCTTCAACGACCGCTACGGACATGCTGCGGGCGATCTTTGCCTAAAGCGCATAGCCGGCGCCCTCACCACGGAATTGCGCAATGAGCGGGATCTTGCCGCCAGACTCGGCGGCGAGGAATTCCTCCTTTTGTTGCCGTACACCGATATGAGCGAGGCGGTGCGCGTGGCAGAGCGCGTCCGTCGACAGATCGAAAACGTTGCGATCCCGCACGAGGCGTGCGGACCGCGCGGGGTGGTCACCGCGAGCTTGGGCGTGGCCGCGGGTCCGGTGTCCGCACACCCCTTCACGGAGTTGCTCGCCAGTGCCGACGCAGCGCTCTACGCCGCCAAACGGAATGGACGGAATCAAGTCTGGCCACCCTTCGTGAGCAAGGACAATCCGGTTGCTCGACTGAGTGGAGAACCGGTGGGGGAACCGCGCACGTCGCCGCTTTCCCGCAGAGCGAAAACTCCCTAGCTCGATCGTGGCGTTCCCGCCGCAACCAGACGAGACCGTCTCGCCGCGGACGTTCCACATCGGCTCATCGGCGAATACTGGAATTCCGCCACGACGTCCCGGACGCGGTCGAAATCCTTCGCCGCGCTTCATGTCCTGGTCTGGACGCACTCGCTATGCGGAAACCGCTTCACGCTTTCGGGCGACATGCGTCAGACGATCCTGTCGAGCGCTTCCTCCAACGCGTCCCAAAGAACCTCGGTCGGTTCGCAGCCCACGGAAAGCCGCACGAAGCCCGGATCGACCGCGTCGCCCCAGCGGGCACGCCGTTCCGCCGAGGTGTGGACGCCGCCGAAGGACGTCGCGGGCTGGATCAGCGGACAGGTATCGATGAAGGTCTCCGCCTTCGCCTCGCTCGCCAGCGTCAGTCCGATCAGGAAGCCGAAGCGATCCATCTGGGTGCGGGCCAGATTGTGCGCGGGGTCGCCGGCAAGGCCGGGGAAGCGGACGGAACGTACGGCGGGATGTTGTTGCAGCCGCGGGGCGATCGTCTCGGCCGATCCGCACATTCTGTCGAAGCGCAGTTCGAGCGTCTCCAGGCCGCGATGGACCAGCCAGGCCTCGAACGGGCCGGGAATGCCGCCGGCGAGCTTGCGCCAGTCCCGCGCGGCCGCGATCACCTCGCGATCCCGGCTCGCGACATGGCCGAACAGGGCGTCCGAATGGCCGTTGGGCGCCTTGGTGTCGGCGGCCACCACGATATCGGCGCCGAGGTCGAGCGGCCGCTGGCCGAACGGCGTCATGGTCGTGTTGTCGGCCACGACCAGCGCGCCGACGCCATGCGCTGCTTGCGCCACCGCCCCGATGTCGCAGACGTCCAGGCCCGGATTGGACGGCGTCTCGACGAAGACCAGCCGGTATCCCTCGAAGCCGCCACGCAGGAACTCCGCCGTCGGCCGCAGGTCGGCCGTCACGCCGAGAGGCTTGAGGAAACGCTCGGCCAGGACGCGGGTGGTGTAGTAGCCGTCGGACGGCAGCAGGATGCGGTCGCCCGTGCGCACGACGCTGAACAGCACGGCCGAGATCGCGGCCATGCCGGACGGAAATGCCAGTGCCTCGGCATCCTCCAGCAGCCCCAGCGCCTCTTCTGCCGCCTCCCATGTCGGATTGTCGAAACGGCCATACTGGTCGAATCCGGCCGGATCGCCCGGCAGATGGAACATGGAAGCCATGGTGAGCGGGAGCGCAACGGGATCGCCTTTCCGGGCACGCGCCTGCCGGAGATGGGGGAGTGCTGCGGCGCGCGGGAGATCGGAACGGGTCATGGGATCGTCCTTACCGGATCATTGGAGGCGTCTCAGTCCGCGATAGCCCGGTTTCACCCGTCGGTACACTGGCCAGCCGAGCCGCGAGTCCTAACTCTTCGTTAGGCCTAATGGAGCATAAACGGAAGTTGCCGATCGATCGGCCACGTTCCGCAATTCAGCGGCTCGGTGGAGCTTCGTCCCGTTGACGCCCATATTTGCCCATGGTATCCCTAAAACACAATCCAGTCTTCGTTCCAGTGACGAGTGAGGCGTCCCAACAACCGGCAGCCCGTGCGGCCGCGGGAAGAGGTCGCTTTATGCCTGACTTCAAGAAAGACGCGGGATCTGCAGGAGCGCGCGGCGGCACGGATTTTACGATGAACGGAAGCGCAGCGGCGAAGGCGGCTGTCACGAGGAATGGACCGTTTTCTTTCAAATGCGGTGAACCGGATCGACGCGAAGGGGCGCGTCTCGGTTCCGGCGCACTTCCGGGCCGTGCTGGCCAGGCGCGGCTATGCGGAACTCTACGCGCTGCGCGCCCTGGACATGCCCGCGCTCGACGTGGGCGGGCTCGACCTGCTCGACCGCTACGAGGAGCGGATGGCCAACGAGGATCCGTTCCTGCAGACGGCGGACGACATGTCGTTCTTCTGCCACGGGGACGGAGCCTTCCTGAAGCTGGACGGCGACGGGCGGATCACCG